>JADFXG010000013.1 GCA_015233895.1 Nitrospirota bacterium
TTTCTCCAGCGAAACCGCACTTCTAAAGCTCCTGTATCTGTCGATTCAGAACCTCCCCATAGGGGATGCCCCTGTTCAGAAAAATGGAGCCAGCCTTTAAGAAACTGGAGCCAAACTATTTCTCAACTTGCTTTATTTTTCGAGGGCAGGCTAATATTGGATATCACTGTGTGACGGAGTTTCAGACTTGACACAGTTTAATGAATTTATCCTTTAAAAATCCAAATCCATCATTTAATCAAAAAAATCATAGTTCAGATAGATTTGAATCACACAAAAACAACAGTTTAAAAGAGGATAGAATTACAGTAGATTTCATTTCCCCTGTTTTTTAATTTTCCCTTTAGCCTCTTTATTGGATGCCTCTGTGTTTTCGTACTTAAAGATATACTCATCCGGTTTGGCAAGCCCAAGGTCTTCACGTGCCTGTTTCTCTATGTAAAACGGATCGCTTCTAATTACTCCTATGTCCTCTTTTAGTTTGACGATACTCTTTTCCATGTCCGATATGCTGCTTTCAAGCACCTTCTCTTCACTTTTGAGTTTCATGTACCGCAACACTCCCATATCGTCAAAGACTAAATCAAACATTATCAGCAAAAAGGCTATCGTAAACAAAAATACAAATATACGGCTTCGATTCTTACGCTCTTTTACAATCTGCGTCCTAAGAAGATTTCTTTTGCTCAATAAATTACCGTCCCTTCATAAATTTCTCATATGAAACTCTCCTGCTAATCAGAGAGCGCTCAGGGACACACTGCCGAGTGCTCCCTGAGCGCATTTATGTCTTATAACAGTCGCTTTTAAATTACTTAAGGTTGTAGTAGGTATTGCGTCCCTTATAAATTGCCATACTTCCAAGCTCCTCCTCTATCCTTAAGAGCCTGTTGTATTTAGCAATACGGTCACTGCGTGAGGTAGAGCCGGTCTTAATCTGTCCTGCGTTTAGCGCAACAGCGATATCCGCTATCGTTGTGTCCTCAGTCTCACCAGAACGATGGGAAATTACCGCTGTGTATTTTGCCCGCTTTGCCATCTCTACGGCATCAAGAGTCTCAGTGAGAGAGCCTATCTGATTGACCTTTACCAGTATTGAGTTGGCGATTCCCTTTTCTATGCCTTCTTTAAAGATTGAAGGGTTTGTGACAAAGAGGTCGTCTCCTACAAGCTGGATTTTTTTGGCTAACTTGTCGGTCAGCATTTTCCAGCCTTCCCAATCGTTTTCGCTGCAGCCGTCTTCTATTGAAATTATCGGGTATTTGTCACAGAGTTTTGCATAGTACTCAACCATCTCGGCTTTAGTAAAGGTCTTACCCTCGCCGGCAAAATCATACTTACCGTCTTTGTAGAGCTCTGAGGAAGCAACATCCAGAGCCAGATAGAAGTCAGTGCCGGGCTTGTAACCAGCCTTTGATATGGCCTCAACAATAATAGCAAGAGCATCCTCGTTTGACTTAAGATTGGGGGCAAATCCGCCCTCATCGCCTACTGCAGTGGAAAGACCTTTGTCATGAAGGATTTTCTTAAGAGTGTGGAAAACCTCTGCGGAGTTCCTTAGTGCTTCTGCAAAAGAGGGTGCCCCTATCGGCATTATCATAAACTCCTGAATATCCACGTTATTGTCAGCATGTGCGCCGCCATTTATTATGTTTAACATGGGAACCGGAAGCTCTTTGGCATTTACACCGCCGATGTACTTGTAAAGGGGAAGGTCACACTCCTCAGCCGCTGCCTTTGCTACAGCTAAAGATACGCCAAGGATTGCGTTTGCTCCTAGTTTGGACTTATTGTGCGTTGCATCAGCCTCAATCATTATCCTGTCAACCTGAGACTGATTTATCGCCTCCTCACCTATCACTTTAGCTGCCAATATTTTATTAACATTGTCAACGGCCTTAAGGACTCCCTTACCCAGGTACTTGCTCTTATCACCGTCTCTTAACTCTACAGCCTCCCTCTCTCCGGTTGAAGCGCCACTTGGCACTGCAGCCCGTCCCGCTGCTCCGCTTTCCAGTATAACATCCACCTCTACTGTTGGGTTTCCCCTTGAGTCCATTATCTGTCTGGCGTGTACTACTTCAATTTTTGACATACTCCCTCCCTTAGTTTTTTTATTAAACTGTAACCGTCAATACTACGGCTCATTTCAAACAACTCTCACCTTATTAACTAAAATAGTACCTATTTTTTAGGCATATGGATGGCATGGCCTAAAACATCCTCTGCTGCCTCCATTAGCCCTTCGGAAAGAGTCGGATGGGCATGAATGGTTTCTGCCAAATCCTGCACCGTCAATCCGTTTTTCATGGCTACTGCCGCCTCATGAACTATATCGGAGGCGTTTTGCCCTATTATGTGTACACCTAGTATACGTTTTGCGTCCTCATCTGAGATGACCTTAAAAAGCCCGGATATTTCTCCCATAGCGTGGGCTTTGCCAAGGGCGCGGTACTGAAACCTGCCAACACGGTACTTTAACCCCCGCTCCTCAAGTTGATGCTCCCTAAGTCCTACTGAGCCTATCTCAGGATGGGTAAAAATCCCTCCAGGCACAACCGTATAGTCCATCTCTTCAGAGTGTCCCATTATGTTATTTGCCGCAACAACGCCCTCTTTTGAAGCCGTATGGGCTAATAACATACCACCCGTTACATCTCCTATTGCGTATATGTCCGGATTTGACGTTTCCATATATCTGTTTACTTTTATCTCAGCTCGTTTACCTGTCTCCACACTCACCTTATCCAGTCCCATACCCTGGGTGTTAAACGACCTGCCGATAGTTACCAGGAGCTTCTCAGCCAACAAGTCCTTGCCGTTTGACAATGATACCTTTACACCGTTTGCTTCTACCGATACCTTTTCTACTTTTACCTGGGTTATGAGTTTTATCTTCTTTTTCTTTAACTCTCTCTCAATAGTCTGTGAAATCTCAGGGTCCTCAGTGGTAAGCGCTCGCGGCATCAACTCAACCATTGTTACCTCTGTGCCAAACTCCTGATATATACAGGCAAACTCACAGCCCATAACGCCTGCCCCCACAATTATCATAGAGGCTGGTATGGAACTGATCTCAAGAGCATCAGTGCTATTAAGTATATGTTTACCATCAAAGGGAAAAATCGGAATCTCAGCCGGTCTTGAACCGGTAGCAACTATGAATTTATCGGCGGTAAAGGTTTCCTCTCCGCCGCCTTTTAAAGATATTCGCAGCTCCTTTTCTGATATAAACTCTCCGCGTCCCTCTTTTAATTTAACCCCCCAGCTTTTAAAGAGTCCTTTTATACCCTTGACCTGAGTGGAAATAACCTCGTTTTTTCTGGCTATAATCTTTGATGGATTAGGCTTAATATCTCCGGTAACGTCTATCCCGAATTCGCTGAGATGTTTTGCCTTTGAGTATGCCTCTGCTGAGGCAATGAGTGTTTTTGTGGGAATACAGCCCTCATTTAAGCAGGTGCCTCCAACTTCTTTTCCCTCAATGACGGTTACATCGGCCCCCAGTTGAGCGGCCTTAAGGGCGGCTACATAGCCTCCAGGGCCTGCTCCCAATATAGCTAATTTCATCCCTCTTCCTCTTCTACAAACTTTTCATACTCCGGCAGATCCATAAGATCGTCCAGCTCCGACTCATCGCTCATCTCCACCACTGCTATCCAGCCCTTACCGTACGGGTCCTCGTTAATCACCTCAGGCGCATCCTCAAGCTCTTCATTTATGCTGACCACTGTGCCGCTTAAAGGCGCTATTACCGACGAGGTTGCTTTCGTTGACTCTATCTCAGACATCTCCGTGTTAGCCTCCACCTCTGTGTCCATCTCCGGCAAATCCAGATAGACGATATCCCCCAGTGCGTCCTGCGCATAATCCGTTATACCTATCGTTGCTTTCTTACCCGAAAGACTCACCCATGTGTGTTTTTTATGGTATCGAAGATCTTCTGGATTCATCTCTAACCTCCTGAAAAAGTTTTTTTCCCGTCTTATATTTTAGGGCCTACAATTTCTTATCATACCTATTAGGGCTTTGTCAACAAAAAATTTTTCCCTTAAGTTTTTCCAGGATTCTTGACTTTAATTTAATTGTTATATTACACTCCGTTATGAGAGTTTCAGGGGCTTTTTTAATTGCAGCGTTTGTGCTAATTGCTGTGGTTATGCCGGGTACGGGCATTGTAGCAATGAATCCGTTTTTAGGCGGAAATCCAACGATTTTAGCCCTTGATGTTTGTCATATCTCTCCTCCCGGAGCACTGGTAGCCGATATTCCGGTTATTAATGAGCAAAATTTTACATTTCTTATATTTAGCGTTTATAAATTATATGTTTATAAAAGTTTTACCTCCCATAAACCAGTTCTTTTAACCGAAATAAGTCATCCCCCTCAGTCTGCATAAACGCCATCAATATTACAAAATAGCTACCTCATTCAAAATCATGTAAACCTGACTGAGCCAATACTCTCAGGCAGTTTACGATGATATGTTTATTAAGTGGCCGCAATAAATTATGAATTAGATTATAAGGAGAATTTGTTATGAAAATTATGTCATTACTTCTTACTGTTTGTCTGTTACTTACTGCTGCGACAGCTATTGCTGCCGCAGATTCTGGGAAATGCGCCTTTTGTGGTATGGAGCTTGACGCTCGCAGCCGTATGCAGATTACTTACACTGACGGCACAAAAGTGGACTTTTGCTGTATAAATTGTGTTGCAAATTATATGAAAGCACATCCGGATGCTAAAATTGAATCTGTCAGGGCAGCCGATTATGTTACAAAGGAACTTATTGATGCTAAAGGTGCGTTTTGGATTGTTGGGGGAGCTAAGGGGGGCGTAATGAGCTCTGTGGCAAAATGGGCTTTTGCTAATAAAGAGGATGCTGTAAAATATACTCAGGCAAACGGCGGGAATATAACATCTTTTGATGATGCAATAGATACAGCACAGCATGAGGCAGCTAATGCCCCTCATGGCGGCCACGACATGATGCATATGGATATGGGAGCAGGTGCACAACTTGTATATAACCCTGCATTTGGCGACGATGTCTATCACACCCATCCAGCTGGCATGTGGATGGTTAACTATAAGTTTATGCACATGGACATGAGGGGCCTTAGGGACGGCACCTCTAACGTCAGTCAGACAGATGTTGGGTACAATCGAAGAACTCCGTACAGATATATGATGATTCCCACCGATATGACTATGGACATGCAGATGTTGATGGTGATGTATGGAATTACAGACAGACTGACTGTGATGGCAATGGCAAACTATCAATCAACCAAAATGGGTATGCTTATGGATATGGGGCCTATGTCCAGAAGAGGGATAACACCCGAGGCTCCAATGGTAACAAGCGGATTTGGGGATATGGAGTTGCGCGGCATGTACAAGCTTAATAAATATCTGACTGGAAGCCTTGGTGTTGCCCTTCCCACTGGTGACATTAATCAGGAAATTGCAATGATGGGAACCACCTATCGGGCCCCTTACGACATGCAGTTAGGGGATGGTACGTTTGACCTTAAGCCTGCCCTTACACTATCTGTGACAACTGACGATGGGAACTGGAACTACGGCGGACAGACCATGTTTACGTGGCATACTGGCAGGAACTCTAACGGGTGGAGTTATGGGGACAACTTTAAGGCAATGACATGGATTCAGCGTGCCATGGGGCCAGCTGCCGCATGGCTTCGTCTGACCTACAATGACACAGGCGCAATCAAAGGAGAGGACACTGAAATTGCCAGGATAAACACAGGCGCTCCAATGCCTGATTCGGTAACATCCAATTACGGAGGACAGCGATTGGATGGCATATTGGGTTTCAGTTTCACTAAGGGGCCCTTCAGTGTTGGAGTGGAGGGCGGTATGCCACTGTATCAGGATCTAAACGGCCTGCAGATGAAAACCACATGGTTTATGACAGCAGGCGTTCAGGTAATGTTTTAACGATAAAATCTTCATACCCTTAGGCGTTGTGCCTAAGGGTATAAAGGATGCTTTATGCAACATTGATTCTTAGTTATTTCCAATTCTCTTTTGAAACGTAGTGTCCATGGGTGTGTGGATGGTTTGTTTAAGGATAAATTGGCCAACCACGTTGTTTAAATTCTGGGAAAGGGTTCGTAAATTATTAGAGGCATCGCTTAACCCATCAGCCATAGATGCAGTTTGTGCCGAAATGCCGACTATCTCACCCATGTCGCTTATTATGGTATCCGCTAGTGAGGACATCTTAGGGGTAAAGTCAAGTATATAGTTTACTTTACTGTCCAGCTCTCCTACGCTCTGAACGATATGTTGAAGTGACTCACCGGCCTCCTTAGATAAATTAACACCAGCCGTAACGCGATTTAAACTCTCTTGCATAGAGAAAACCGCTTTTTCAGTCTCAGTCTGAATGGAACTAATCATAGAGCCGATTTCGGTGGTAGCTTTAGAGGTTTTTTCGGCAAGTTTTCTTACCTCATCGGCAACCACCGCAAAACCTCTGCCGTGTTCTCCGGCCCTTGCAGCCTCAATTGCCGCATTAAGGGCAAGCAGGTTGGTCTGGTCTGCAATATCGTTAATAACGCTGATTATCTCTCCAATTTGTTTTGAACGGTCACCAAGGGTTGACATAACCTGAGAGGACTCAACAACTGTGGCCTCTATACATTGCATTTCAGAAACGGTTTTATTTACGATATCACCTCCGCTTGTTGCTATTTTGAGAGTCTGGGAGGCGCTGTCCGCTATTTCTCTGGCACTTGAGCCAATCTGTCCGGCTGATTCGGAAAGCTCATTTGTTGATTCCATAACAAGCGAGGTACGTTTAGTTTGTTCTTTTATGTGGTTTTTTATTTCGGTTGATGATTCGTTTAATTTATCACTTGCCGAGGCCATATTATGAGAAGCGTCAGATACATTTCTCATATCGTGGTTTAACCGCTCTATCATGTTGTTCATAGAATGCGTCAGAGCTCCAACCTCATCGTTGTTATCGTAATTGACATTTATTGTGAGGTTGCCCTCTGAAAGTCTGTTTATTGCGGTAACGGCTGTATTAAGCGGCCTTATAAACACTTTAAGCATAATCATATAAAGTATAAGCACAGTTATAACCATAGCGATAACAATAAATGCAGCTTGTATCAAAATTTCTTTATGAATTGCAGAAACTATCTGTGATACGTCCTTTATAACCAGAATCTCTCCAATATCGTTTCCGGAATAATCCTTAAACGTAAAACTTTTAAAAAATATTGTTTTACCGTCTAACTTAGAAATCTTTCCGGCTCTTTGTATATCCAACTTAAGTATCATGTCTCTGACCTGTGGCTCAGAATAAAGAAAAAACGTAAGGCCGTCCTTTTCAAGGTCCTTGTCCTTATCCTCAAATCTTTTTGATTCTTTAAAAATGGCGCTCTTTACAGAAACGGCATATGCAACAAGGCTTGCATTTTGTGCCGTCTCAAGGATAGCGTCCAGGTCTCCGCCAAACTCCACACTGCCAACATGGTTACCATCGGAAAAAACCGGATAAACAATTCTTAATCCCAATCCCTCACGGCCTGCCTCCAGTCCGACAACCGGTTTTTTTGTGTTGTTAGCTGCAACCACGGTGTGTCTGAACGATGACAGGTCGTCATCGAATTTCTCCGGCTTATGGACACGGAAAAAGCTCTTAGCCTGCGGCGAATGAAATTGAAATTGTTTAACACTGTATTGCGGTTTTAAATCTTTCTTAAAGTAATCCACCGTAAGTTTAGCCAAAGCATCTCTGTCACCTTTGGCAAAGGCGGAAACAATGTCATGATTTAAAAGCAAAATTTCCATAGACATACTGAGGTCTTTTGTTTTAGTTTCCAGTTCATTCTTATAGACTTTTTGAAAAACGTCAAAAGCACTCTGAGCGTTTTCTATGACGCTTTGCTGATTCTTTAAATAGTTATTAATTAAAAAGATTGTGCCTGATATGGAAATTACAATAGCTATAGATAATAAAATCTTAGTTTTTATGCTGACAAACTTCTTCATGTGATTTTTGCCTCCACCAATGCAATTATTATAGTAGTGTCACTTAAGTATTACGGAGTATATTATATTGCAATTGCACAGATATTTTCAAATAGAAGTTCATTGCGTATGTTTGAACTAATACAGCCGTTCTCCAAATAATACATCTTTACATGATTATTGTGGTTTATTGTGTCTTGACACTCCATACCTCATAAACGTTATAATTATGATTAGCAAATTAGTTTATTAATTAAAGTGAAAAGCTTACAATGAAGATAAACACAAATATCAATTTTCGTTTTTTAATTCTGATAATTATTTCACTTACCGGATGTGATAAGTCTGTAACTGCATCCAAAGGACCACCTCCTGTGCCTGTTACTGTGCAAAAGGCAATTGCTAAGTCCATGCCGGTTGAGATAACCGCATTTGGCACGGTTGAGGCTTATAATTCCCTGTCCATTATGCCTCAGGTTCCCGGTAGAATCCTGAAGATTCACTTTAAAGAAGGCCAATATGTAAAAAAAGGCGAACTGCTTATCACTATTGACCCCGAGCCGTATAATGAAAAACTTACACAGGCTGAGGCCGTCCTTGCTAAAGACAAAGCAAACCTGACCTATGCCAAAGAAGAGGCTCAAAGATACACGTTCCTGCTTGAAAAAGGCGCCGTCTCACGCTCCGAATACGATAAAAACACTAGCGGTTACAGGGCTCAGGAGGAACTTGTTAAGTCCGATGAGGCTTTAGTAAAGCAAGCGAAACTTAATCTCAACTACTGCTCCGTGCGCTCTCCGATTGAGGGTAAAACCGGAGGGCTTATACTGAAAGAGGGCTCCGTGGTTGAGGAAAATAAAACCAAAGTCGTCACCATTAACCAGATTCACCCCATATTGGCCAGGTTTTCAGTGCCCGAAAAATATCTGAACGAAATCAAACGCTATAGCGATAACGGCAGCCTTAAAGTCCTCGCATATCCCCCTAAGTACGAAAACACACCGCACGAGGGTAAGCTCACCTTCATAAGCAACTCCGTTGACCAGAGCTCCGGAATGATTGAGCTTAAGGCTGAGTATGAAAACAAGGACGGATTCCTTTGGCCCGGACAGTTTGTCAATGTCATCGTCTATCTGACTATTCAACCTAACGCCGTTGTGGTTCCCTCATCCTGCGTACAAGCCGGCCTTAAGGGTAACTACGCCTTTGTAGTTAAGCCCGATATGACCGCAGAGCTTAGAAATGTGGTCGTTGACAGAGTGCAGAGGGATGAAACTGTTATTGCCTCAGGCATTGCACCAGGTGATACTGTCGTAACCGATGGCCAGATAAAACTTAAAAACGGTTTAACTGTAAAGATCAATGAGATGCCGACAGAGGGGCCGCTACAGAGCCCGCAACCTAACAAATTGTGAATCTTTCTGAAATCTGGATAAGACGCCCCATCATGACCATTTTGTTTATGGCCGGGATCTTGTTTTTTGGGATAATCAGTTACAAAAAGCTCCCTATCAATAACCTTCCTAATGTTGACTTTCCAACAATAGAGGTAAGTGCCGCTCTTCCCGGCGCTAACAGCGAAACCATGGCCTCCACTGTTGCCATGCCTTTGGAAAAGCAGTTTTCAGGTATTTCAGGCGTTGACTCCATGGTCTCATCAAGCGTGCAGGGGAAAACCACCATCAATCTTCAGTTTTCGCTGGATAGAAACATTGACGATGCCGCTCAGGATGTTAATGCCGCAATTTCCGCCGCTATGGGTGTGCTCCCCGGAAATATGCCTAACCCCCCCACGTACAAAAAGGTTAATCCCGGCGATATGCCTATTATCTTTCTGGGACTTGTCTCAGACACCCTGCCAATCACTGCCCTTAATGATTACGCAGAAAACATTCTGACCCCACATCTTTCCACTATTAACGGTGTGGCACAGGTGCGTGTTGTCGGCACTCAACGATTTGCTGTCAGAGTGCAGGTCAATCCCCGTACACTTGCAAACAAGGGGATAGGGATTAACGAGGTGCAAGACGCACTGGCAGCCGGAAATGTAAATCTCCCCGGCGGTGAGCTGCAAGGCACAAACACCGGATTTATGCTTAAGCCCTCCGGACAGATTTTTGACGCCGAGGGGTACAATAATCTCATCGTTACATATCAAAACGGTTATCCGGTTAGAGTAAAAGACATAGGAACAGCGATTGACGGCGTTGAGTATAAAAAACAAAGGGCCTGGTTTTATACTAAAGGACACGCAAAACGCGGCATCTTTCTTTTAGTAAGCAGACAACCCGGTACAAACACTGTAGCACTTGCTAAAGAAATCAAATCCCTCATGCCAATGCTTAAAGCCTCCATGCCGGGCGCTATGGATATGGCAATTTTCTATGATCAGTCGCTGTTTATCAAAGAATCCATTAACGATGTTCAATATACTCTGATTCTCACAGTTATTCTGGTTATTATAGTCATTTTTCTTTTTATAAGAGCCGTGAGGCCGACTCTTATTCCGGCACTCAGTGTGCCTCTGTCGCTGATTGGAACCTTTGCCATAATGGATCTAATGGGTTACACTCTTAATAACTTATCCCTAATGTCCCTGACCCTTGCCGTAGGGTTTGTGGTTGATGACGCTATAGTTGTGCTTGAAAATATCGTACGGCGAATAGAGATGGGTGAAAATGCAATGGATGCCTCACTTAACGGCTCCAAAGAGATTGGGTTTACAATTCTATCTATGACTCTTTCTCTGGTAGTTGTCTTTATTCCCATTATGTTTATGGGAGGAATAATTGGGCGGCTTTTCAGGGAATTTTCTGTGTGTATCACATCTGCCATTTTGTTTTCCGGGCTTGTCTCACTAACCCTTACTCCAGTTATGGGATCTCGCTTTATGGGAGCTGTTAGCCACACCCATGGCAGGTTTTATGAGTACTCTGAGGCGTTTTTTAAGAGGATGCTTAACTTTTACTCTGACACTTTAAAGTGGGTCATTTATCATCGCAAGTACGTTGTCGTTTTTTTAGTGTTTATAGTGGTTGGCACAGTTTTTTTGGCACGGGCGGTTCCTAAGGGGTTTATTCCAACTCAGGACCAAAACTTTTTCAGAGTTTTTTCCATAGCCTCAGACAGTATCTCCTTTGACAGTATGGTAAAGCATCAGGAGGAGGTAATAAAAAGATTCTTAGAAGACCCTGACATAAAAGAGGCAAGCGGAGCATCTGCCGCGGGTTTTCCCGGAGACACAAGCGGTATTCTTTTTTGCGGCCTCAAAGATAAGGCAGAACGTAAGAGCTCGGTTGATCAAATTATCAATCGTTTAAGGCCAAAGCTTAATCAGATTCCGGGCCTTATCGTCTCTTTAGTAAACCCTCCGCTTATTACAATTGGAGCCAGAATTGCCAGCGCCCAGTGGCAATACACGCTGCAAACAACTGACATTGATGAGTTATTTAAGTATGGCACCCAAATGGAGGAAAGCCTTAGCAAGCTTCCGGCACTTACCGATGTCAGATCAGATCTTCAAATGAGAAAACCCACCGTGGAAATCATCATCGACAGAGATAAAGCCTCAGCACTGGGGCTTACCTTGAAGCAGATTCAGGATGCTTTTTATAGCGCTTATAGTGACAGGCAGGTCTCCACCATGTACACGGCTGCAAACCAGTACTACGTCATACTTGAACTTGCTCCCGGATTTACAGAATCCCCTGAGCTGCTTTCCATGCTCTACATTAAATCCTCCAATGGTAAACTAATTCCCCTTTCCACGGTTGCGCAGACTCGCCAGACTGTTTCCCCGCTAAGTGTAAATCACATAGGACAGGTGCCAGCTGCTACAATATCGTTTAATCTTAAACCGGGGTACTCAATAGGAACTGCTATGGAAGACATTAATAAACTTGCCAAAGACACTCTGCCTGCCACTATTAGCACAAGTTTTCAGGGCTCTGCACAGGCCTTTAAGCAATCATTTGCAAGCATGGGTTTTCTGCTGATTGTGACGGTGGTTATTATTTATCTGGTTTTGGGGATGCTTTATGAGAGCTTTTTTCATCCTCTTACAATCCTGACTGCACTACCGCTTGCCGGTTTTGGCGCTCTGTTTGCCCTGTGGATTTTTGGCAGAGAGCTTGATATGTACGCATACGTAGGGATGATTATGCTTATTGGAATTGTAAAGAAAAATGGAATCATGATGGTTGACTTTGCTCTCGATGCTGAAAGACACGAGGGACTCTCTGCCGAAGACTCAATTTTTAAAGCCTGCCAGATTAGATTCCGACCAATTATGATGACAACAATGGCGGCGCTTTTTGGCACTCTACCGATAGCTCTTGGGATTGGCGCCGGAGGTGAAGCACGTCAACCTCTTGGCATATGCGTCGTAGGCGGCTTGTTTTTTTCTCAGTTTATGACTCTATACATTACGCCGGTGTTTTATATCTACATTGATAAATTCAATCGCTGGATATCGCACTCAAAGAGTAATAATGGGGAGGCGCTGCCTCCCCATTAGAGGGATTTTAAGAGAGGGCTCTGCCCTCCCTTAAACCCACCCGCACGGGGAATGATTCCCCGTGACCCCCGGTTTTTTGTCAACGATTTTTCATTGTGTGTAGGGGCAGCCCCCTGTGGCTGCCCGGATAAAAGAATTTTTTAACCGGCGTTCCGCCGCTTAGGGGAGGTGAGCCTTGCCCGCAAATTAAAGATTTGCTCTATCATTATACTGCCTCTTTGGGGGCTACTTGGTATTATTCTTTAAAAATTTCGTGTTTTTTCGTGCCTTTCGTGGTTAAAATTCTTTTTCTCAATACTCAGCGTTGGTGCAATCTTGTAGATTGCACCACAGTGTTTGTACCTTTGGTTTCAGATTTGAAGTAAAAGGAGTAACATTTCGGAGCAGTCTGCAAGACTGCTCCAACGTGGATTCATTTTACCTGCGCAATTTATACAGAATATCGTTTAAAGAAATAATACTTATAAATCTCTTAATCTGTTCGTCTGTTTTGAGGGCGGAGCTCTCATTGAAACTTTTTAATTGGCGGAACGCCAATTGAAAAATTCTCTACCAACAAGGATAACGAAAAAGCATTAGACTAAGCCTATCACACGTTGTTAACAAACCGGGGGTCAAGGGGAATCATTCCCCTTCTTAACTTACTTCATCCACGGTTGTCTTTTTTTTAGAAGTAAGATTAAACTGGATAATGGATGATAACGTTTTATTATCGGTACGAAATCTTACGAAAAACTATGGTGGCAAAAAAGCAGCCGTGGATGGTGTAAGCTTTAGTTTTCTAAAGGGAGAATTTGTTGGACTTTTAGGGCCTAACGGAGCCGGTAAAACTACAATTATTAAAATTCTAACCGGTCTTATAAAACCCTCATCTGGTGAGGTTAGCTACTACGGCGAGGATTTTTTTGAAAACTCAAAGCGTTTAAAGGCAATCATTGGAGTTGTGCCTCAGCAAAACAACCTTGACAGGGATTTGACTGCTTACGAAAACCTCTACCTTCACTGTATGCTCCACGGCATTCCTAAACGTGAACGTTCAAAGAGGATTGAAGAGTTCCTGACATTTGCTGGTCTTTTGGATGTGAAAGACAAAGCAGTTAAGACATTTTCCGGAGGTATGATGAGGCGTCTTGTCATCTTACGCGCACTGCTGCATGAACCACAAATCATATTCCTTGATGAGCCCACTATCGGGCTTGACCCTCAGATTAGACGTACCATATGGGATTTTATCGTAACTATAAATCAGACAAAAAAAACCACCATTCTCTTAACCACTCATTATATCGAGGAGGCTGAAAAGCTCTGTGCACGGGTACTTATAATAGACGGAGGAGTGATAATAACAAGCGGCACTCCGGGCGAACTTAAAGCCGCAACAGGAAAGTTTGTCCTGGAAACTTTTAAAGAGGACAAAACCGAGGAGAATTTTTTTGAAAATAAAGAAGATGCAATTGAGGCTATTAAAAGCTGCTCCTATGCCTGTAAGATACGGGAGTGCACACTTGAGGACGTGTTTTTACAAATAACGGGACGGAAAATTAATGTTTAACGGCTTTTATGCGGTTTTATATAGAGATCTCTCGATTTTCAGAAAACGGTTAAAAAAACAGCTTCTGTCTCAGTCGCTGTCGCCGCTTCTTTACTTAATCGCCTTTGGCTGGGGTATGGGAAATTCTGTTGTGGTTGGGAATATGTCATATATGTCGTTTCTTATTCCGGGATTAATTACAATGAACAGCCTTAACCAAAGTTATGCCATCTCTGGGGAGATGAACATATCGAGATTTTACTTTCACACATTTGAGCAATACCTGACAGCTCCGGTGTCTCACTTTGAAATAGTGCTGGGTGAGGCGGTCTTTGGAGTGCTGCGAGGGGTGCTGAGCGGGCTTATGATTTTTGCTTTTGCAGTTGTCTTTAACGTTAAGCTGCAATTTAACGCTGCCTTTATCCCTGCATTGCTTTTGCACACCTTTTTGTTTGCCTCACTTGCCGTAACCACCTCGATGGTTGTAAAAGACCATGCCGGTCAGGCATTGGTTAATAATTTTGTGATAACGCCGATGATTTTTCTTTGTGGCACGTTTTATCCCGTTGACAGACTCCCAGTGTTTTTTAAGGCAGTAGTATATATGCTGCCTCTGACCTATTCAGTTAAGGTAATACGGGCCTCACTTACAGGCGGTGAGATTAATCCACTGTATATGCTTTTGCTTTTTGCATACTCTGTGGTATTCTTTCTTACAGCCGTTATGGCATTAAAAAAGGTGGAGAGTTAAACTTACAAATGAATAACATTATGAATAAAAATATTGTGTATTCTCTTGGGCTTGGGCCCGGTGATCCTGAGCTTGTCACAGTAAAAGCCATGCGGATTTTAGAGCAATCCGATGTGGTAATTGTGCCGCAGTCGGATGAGTTAGGCAGAAGTGTGGCTAAAGACATCGTATCACATTATGCACCGGATGAAAAAATTCAGATGTACTATTTCCCGATGAATAACAAAAAAGATGAGTTATCAAAAAGATACACTGAGCTTGCAGAGACGATTAAATCTCTCCTTAGTTCCGGTAAAACCGTTTCCTACGTCTCTATGGGAGACCCCACACTGTTTAGCACATCAAACTATCTGACCGATAAACTTAAAAATATCGGAGTAGCGATAAAACACATTCCCGGGATAAGTTCAGTGAATGCGTCCTCTGCACTTTTAGGTATTTCGCTTGCCAGCAAAGGAGACAACATTGGCATCTATGAACTCAGCGCAAAGGCAGACGTTAACACCGAAAGGATAAAAAACCACTCAACCGTAGTATTTATGAAAGTCCACAAGAAATTGAATGCCCTGATTGAGGCCATAAGAGAATCCTCACCCGATGTGGCATATTTGGTGCAAAGGGTTGGACTTGAGGGCGAAAACATTGTAGATTTACTTGAATCCTCTCCGGATTTTGATGCCGCTTATCTGTCACTTGCCATTATAAAAAAAGCTTAAATGGCTCAGACTCTTAGCAGGTGTGGATTTACCACGGGTTCAGCTGCTACAGCGGCAGCCAAAGCTGCTGCCATGTTTCTTAAGACTGGTGTTCTGCCGGAAAGAGTTCACATCACGCTGCCAAATCTAAAAGAGAGTCTGCTTATTAATATCAAAAGTTGTACACTTACCCCTGATGATAACTCTGCAACCGCCTCTGTAATCAAACAAAGCGGCGATGACCCGGATGTAACTAATGGACTTGAAATCGTTGCCACACTGAGACTGCTTAAACAAAGTGCTGACAACGAAAGTAAAATCGTTATAAAAGGAGGAGCAGGAGTAGGCAGAGTGACAAAAAAGGGGCTTCAGCAGCAAGTAGGCGACTGGGCGATCAATCCTGTGCCAAAAGCCATGATAACGCAGGCGGTGCGTGAGGTTTTTTCAAAGGATTCATTAAATTTAGAGGTTGAGATTTCTGTCAGTAACGGAGAACTTGCTGCCCAAAAGACTTTTAATCCACGGCTAGGTATAACGGGCGGAATCTCAATCCTTGGCACTACCGGCATAGTTGAACCCATGAGTGTTGATGCTATAAAAGAGACGGTTAAATGTGAGATAGATGTATCGTTTTACGAAAACCCTGAGACTATCCGCCTTGCTCCCGGAAAAATCGGGGAGGATGCCCTCAAGCGTATTTTAGGGCCAACCAGAGTTGTGCAGTTTAGTAATTTCCCAGGTTTAGCTATGGACTATGTCAAATCAAAAGGATTTAAGCACGTAACGCTTGGCGGCCATCCCGGCAAATTAGCCAAAATTCTGATGGGATACACAGATACCCACTCGGGACGTTCCCCGCAGGCTGCAGCATTTGTATCAGAGTTTATGGGTTTAAACGGCAATTTTAACACGGTAGAGGAAATAATTGATAAAATTACCGAAACAGGGGGAGATTTTACGAAATTAGCACATGAAATTTGCTTTAAGATAAAAAGTATTTACAGGCTACCCTCAATAGAGGTATATTTGTTTGATATGAAAAAAACACTTATTGGCCATAGCACATGCACAGAATAACTCTGATAGGGGTTGGCCCGGGTGGTAGCGATTATGTAACGTTTAGAGCCGTAAAGAGCGCTCAGAACTGTGAGGTCTTAATTGGGATGAAACATCAGATAGCGGCAATTGGTGAAATCACGGGAAAGGTGATTTATGAGGAAAGTGGGATAGAGGAGATTTTAAATCTTATCGGTAAAAATGAGGGCAAAGCCGTAGGAGTTTTGATTACAGGAGATGCTGGGATATACAGCCTGTCGGAAAAAATCATGGAACGCTTCGGACGGGATTCAGTTACAGAAATAGTGCCAGGAATATCAAGTGTCATGGCGGCTTTTTCAAAGGTAAAACAACAGTGGCTTAACGTACGAATTATCTCCGTACATGGCCGTCCGCTTAATGGACTCAATGATGCGCCTAATCACGAAAGAGTCGCTATCCTCTGTGACAGAAAAAACAACTCTCCGCTGGTTGTAAAAACTCTCTCACAAATGGGTATCCTTAACAGAAGCAAAACCGTTTATGTGTGCCGTAATATTACCTGTAACAACGAGCAAATAATAGAAGTAAACACCATTGCGGATTTAAACATACCCGATGACAACGATAAAGAAGTTGTCTTAATTGTGCCTCGCAGATAGTGTTTTTTCCATTATATTTCTTAGTGGAAAGCTCTGATAGAAAGGCTTCTTGACTAATCATTTATATGATGTTAAAGTAATATATAGGTACAAGAAATGAGATTTAAAGGATTGCCGGAAATATGAGAAAAGACCGTGGTTTTACCATAAGAAGGACTGTTAAGAAGCCGGCTGACAGCAGGCCGGTCGGAGATATAATAAAAGAGCTGAAGGGACAGAGTGCTAAAAATCAAGCTGATTACAGAGATTTATCACTTAAAATCCACGGACTGATATGTGCAAAATGCGGTACTGAATTTAATGAAAAAAATAAATCCCTTCTTACGGTCCACCATAAGGACGGAAACCATGATAACAATCCTGCCGATGGTTCTAACTGGGAAAATCTGTGCGCATACTGTCACGATGACGAACACAGCAGGGGGGTTTTAGGTGACTATCTGTCAGGAAAGTGAAGCTTATAATTCTGTGAGAGTTCTCTGCCATTTATTAAAACCTCAGCAGTCGAGGAGGAGCTTTTGACGCAGGTCAACAAAGTTAGACGATAGAATGCAGCTTGGTATGACTAACAAAAAGCAGAGGGTTATGGAGTACTATAACTCGGTAGCAGAGAAACGCGATTATTATATAAATAAGAACAAGTACTACTATGACGATCTGACTGGGTTTTTAAAGTTTACCATTCCTGCCGGTAAAAGAGTTCTTGAGATTGGCTCAGGCACAGGACATGTCCTTGCCGCTCTTGAGCCCTCCTACGGAGTTGGTATTGATTTTTCTCCAAAGATGGTTCAGATAGCTAAGCTAAAGTATCCCTCTCTGAGGTTTTTCAAAATAGATGCCGAGGACCTTGACCTTGACGATCAACCCTTTGACTACATAGTTATTTCAGATACAATCGGTCTTTTTGAAGACATCCAGCAGGTCTTTAAACACATGAAACACCTTGCTAATGAACACACACGAGTGGTTATAACATATAACTGTTCTCTCTGGCATCCTATACTAAGCATCGCTGAAACTCTGAGACTTAAAATGCCGAGGCAGCAGTTGAATTGGCTTGATGCGGAGGATGTCAGCCAACTTTTGTATCTTGAGGATTTTGAAGTAGTGAAAACCGGCAGAAGATTCTTATTTCCTAAGAATATATCATTTATATCTCCATTTATAAACGAATTTATTGCTCATCTTCCGTTTTTTAACTCTCTGTGTCTGACTGGTTACATAATAGCAAAGAAGGCACACAGAGCAGATGACACAAAACCTGAACCTACTGTAAGCGTTGTAATACCTGCAAGAAACGAACGGGGAAACATTGAAAACGCAGTAAAACGAACTCCAAAACTTGGCAGACATACGGAAATTATTTTTGTTGAGGGGCACTCTACTGATGGTACGCTGGATGAGATAAGACGCGTTTGCACACTTTACGGGGATAAATGCGATATCAAATACGCAGTGCAGGACGGTAAAGGCAAAGGGGATGCCGTAAGAAAGGGGTTTGCTATGGCAACCTGTGATATTCTCATGATACTGGATGCCGACCTCACTGTGCCTCCTGAGGAACTCCCTAAGTTTTACGAGGCTGTTGCCACTGGAAAGGGAGAATTTATAAACGGCACACGCCTTGTGTATCCTCTTGAAAAGGAGTCAATGAGGTTTTTAAACATGCTTGGAAATAAGTTTTTCTCAATAATGTTTACGTGGATTTTAGGTCAGCGCCTCAAAGACACACTGTGCGGCACAAAGGTTTTATCAAGAGAAAACTACCTGAGTATTCAGGCAAACAGGCACTTCTTTGGCGACTTTGACCCGTTTGGCGATTATGATCTCATATTTGGCTCAGCCAAGTTAAACTTAAAAATTATTGAAATTCCTATCACATACAGGGCCAGAGAGTACGGACAGACTAATATCTCAAGATTTTCACACGGCTGGCTGCTACTTAAGATGACGATGTTTGCCGTTAATAAGTTGAAATTCAAATAATACCAGGTTGAAACCATTGCAAAATCCTCAAAATGGAAAAGGGGTATTTTCCAATTAAGGGAATTTTTTAACTTACCCTTCTTTATTCTCTTACATTACTCTTACACTTGCTGACTACTACTCCAGTCCATAGTCTGACATGATTTCTATTGTTTACAGTAGGTATCAATTACAGCTTTCCAATCAGTTTCAAACTCACAGGATTCGGGTTTCTCTTTCTCCCACGTCCGGACTTCAACCATATTATTATTGCAACTAAAATCCTCCATAACTTTATTATTACTTTGCTTATCACAAAGCATCACAGTAATAACGTCATAATTAACGATTCTTGCCTTGAGTTTATAGTTATTCAATATGTTAGCAACGCTTGTGCAGGTGGGGCATAGTTCCTGAAGTGCCCTTTTATATTCGACTTCACTGAAATTATTTGGAATCTTACCGCTATAGTATCCCTCTACTTTTTGTGTCAAAGATGTCAAGTCCTCTTGCACAGGTGTGTATTTTTCAACTCTAACCTCTACGCATCCAAATAATACAATTCCTAAAAGTACCGTAAGAAGTTTCTTCAATTTGATCCTCCTTTAGACCAAAGGTCAATTTTGTCCTCATTCACACCTGTGTCGAGATTCCAGTCCTTGAGGTATTCCCCCATACTCTTTGTTGTAGCGGCATCAATGGTTTTAAAAAGCTTTATCCATATATCAGCAACCATACGCAGAGTTTCATCAAACACGGTATCAAAAGTAACGGTTCTGCCATCTGGCAGTTTCACGTTTTTTATGTACTTATCAGTGTCTTCTTCTGAAATTTCCGAAGAATACTTATATTCAAAGTCTTTAAAACCCCATACATGCCTGAATATAGGATTTGGATCGGTTATAAAATTGACACGCTTCAAATAATTCTCATGCCATGTATCAGGGTCAATGCTATCAAAATAAGCCGTCGCATTGGGATGTGCTTCCTGTAAAAGCTCTGTCCAGAACTGACTAATGGCAGGGTGAAGATGATTGGGGTCATTTGGGTCAGAGCAATCTTCAAGAGTGTTCAGGTATCCAAACCCGTTTCTTGGATTGGCATCCCGGATTTCATCACCTGTTCTATTTTTGAATATATGGACATCCCAGATCATTTCACAATGCCTGTGGTTTTCATGAGTAAACAGATAAATCCCTCCGACAACGGAGTTGACCACAGGATGAAGAAACGAGTCTACAATAACATGGCTGACATATCCGCATAACCAGGACAGGCAAATAGCAAAGTTATTATCATCCTTGTTCATTTTTAAAAGCTTGTCAGCCCCCAACTCAATAATTTTGCTTGTGTTCTCATAATGCATCCTGTTTGCCCAATTGTGTCCTCCCAACATCCCATTAATAATATCTGTAAGGTAAGGGTAATCGGGACCTGCAGCTCCTATTCTTGCAAACTGGTTGTACATCGCAATCTTGCCGGAATAAGGATGCTGTTTCCTGATTAAATCAGTTGCTCCCTGGGCTATTAAACAATGTGTAAATGTTGCTGGCATGGCCTTCTCCTCCCTAATTATTGCAATTTAACATCTTCAAAAATTTCTGGATTGTTAACTTGGCTATTATACAATACAACATGCTATATATAACATATATATTAGTAAAGTTATTATTATACATATAATATTTTTGCAAATGCCTTAAGTCACATTCTGTCCCTAACTTTTTTGGCTTAGTTATACTTCTGAATCAGACACTATAGAAGAAAGCTGGAGTAAATTTAGTAAATACTTAAATTTTTAGATAAGTTTTTAAAAAGTAAAGAGTTTTCCCTGTGGGTTTTTACCGATATTCTTAAGAACTGTTCGTTTAATCCTCTGTAGTTAGCACAGCTCCTTAACAATATGCCGCGGCTTCTGAGCTTATCATAAATATGTGCCGCCCGTGTATCTTTAATCAGATAATAATTAACCATTGAAGGAAAATATTGAATTTCATTTTTATTTAATGATTTTTCAAAGAATGCTTTTTCAGTCTTAAGCAAAGAAAATGTGTCCCGCTCATAGACATTGTCTTTAAGCGCTGTTACTAAAGCCCGCTGAGAGAGTGTGTTAACTGTCCATGGTTCTTTATATGTTTTTAAGAGGTTTGTAAGCCGTGCGTCCAAAAACACTGCGCCAATTCTAAGGCCGCACAGAGCATAAAACTTAGTGTATGACTTTAAGACTATAAGAAGTGGATTGTTTAAGATCTCGCCTGTCATGCTAAAGCTGTCAGGGTTTTTACTGTGAGAATATAAAAAATCCATAAACGCCTCATCCACTATCAGATAACAGCCAAAGGCATGTGCAGCCGCGGCAATCTTTAACATATCCTCTTTGCTTATAAATCCAGCTGTTGGAGTGTTTGGGTTACAGAGAAACGCTATATCGTGTCCTTTTAACGTTTCTATAAATGTTTGTGCATCAAGTTTGAAATTATCAGTCTCGTTAAGCGGGAAAAAGGAGATATCACTGACGCCATACATTGAAAGTGCTCGTTCATATTCGCTAAATGTGGGTGAGACAATGAGTGCCTTTTGAGGTTTTAATGCCCGTACTATTAAGTATATCAACTCGGTGCTGCCGTTACCACAGAGAATGTTTTCCGTGTTGACTCTGTAACGCTCAGAGAGTACCTGTGTCAACCTTCTACACTCCGTATCGGGGTAATTATTCAGAAATTTCAGAAATTTGCGAACCTCTGCTTTTACCTTTTTAGAGACACCACACGGGTTAGGGGAGGAGCTGAAATCAATTATCTTCCTCTGCGGTATGTTTAATGATTCAGCCAAAGAGTAAATATCTCCGCCATGAAGATGTGATGATGTGTTTGACATTATAATCTCAAAATAATCATAACAAGTATTGTTATCATGTCTTACCCAACTCAGCAACTATACCCTTAAACACCTTGTAAAACTGGTCATTTTCGGATATTGCCTTACTGAGAATTACCTTTAAATTTGGCAGGTCATTAACGTTTATGACCACATTTACGCTTTTAATATAGGCCGGCATACTGTCAAGTGTTTTATAGTTATTTCCTATAAGGGCAAGAAATATCCGTCTTCTGTTATTGACGGGCATAGTTTGAAATGTTTCAAGCAGCTCATTCTTTTCCGGGTCTCCGCCTCCAAAAGTCTCATTAAGAACCAGCACATCAAACTGGTTATACCTGATGCGGTCAAAGGCATTCTCTAAGTCAGGCGATATGGCCACATTGTATTTCAAGTCTCTGAGGGTCTCACTTATGATCTTAAGGTTACTCTGATTATCATCACACACGAGTGAGTCCTTAAACCCCTCCGTGTATTGCTCAAAATCCATTCCTCTGTAGTTTTGTTGTGCCACATGTCTCTCCTTTCTATTTCCGCTGAGGTGGAATGCTATTTAGTCTTAGCCTTGCGGGCATACTCTCTGTCCAATGACAGATTCTCTATATCTGTGGTTTTTTCGCCTCTGGTGCTCTTTACCGTATCTATGCCGCGGCCTACAAGAGCCTTACGTGAGGCGTAAGCCATCGCCGTTTCCTCAGTTATCAATCCAACCCTGAAGAGATTTACGATGGACTTGTCAAATGTCTGCATGCCGTAAGTCTCACCGGCATCTATGATTTCGTAGAAGGTTTTACCATCGGACTCACCGTTAACGAGGGTGTCCTTTACACGTAGGTTTGTTTTCATAATTTCAATGGCTGCAACCCTGCCTCCGCCCACTTTTGGCAGCAGCCGCTGGCTTACTATCCATCGGACTGTGTCTGAGAGACGGTTCCTGACTAAAACCTCCTCCTCTTTATCAAACATACCTATAATCCTGTTTATTGTTTGCCCAGCGTCTATCGTATGCAGGGTGGAAAGCACAAGGTGGCCGGTTTCAGCGGCAGTCATACCAATTTCCACAGTCTCTCTGTCTCTCATCTCTCCAACCAGTATGACCTTTGGAGCCTGTCTGAGAGCAGCCCTCAGTCCATTAGAAAATGTATCAAAATCCGAACCCATTTCCCGTTGGTTAAATGTGGCTTTCTTGTGCGGATGAACAAACTCAACCGGGTCCTCAAGCGTAAGGACATGTACCTGTTTGTTTTCATTAATTATATTTAACACGGCAGCAAGAGTTGATGATTTACCGCTTCCGGTGGCGCCGGTAATGAGTACAAGCCCGTTTTTTTCCTCCGCTATCTGCCCTAACACCTTGGGCACTTTTAAATCGGCAAGCGTAGGGATTCTTGACTCAAGTTTTCTTAAAACAATCGAATAGCTGCCTCTTTGGGAAAAAATATTTACCCTGAATCTGGCCTTGCCGGGAAGGGAATAAGACAGATCGCAGGAGCCGTGTTTAAGGAGATTTTCTGTAAGCCGCCTGTCAGCATTAATCAGATTCATGGCGAAAATTTCAGTCTGAAACGGGGTCAGTTCCTCTATTGGCATCTCTTCAAGATGTACCGGAAGGAGCACACCGGAGGATTCCACCTGAAGAGGTTTGCCAACGGTAAAGTTAAGGTCAGATACGTTACCAACGCTCTCTAACATCCCTGAAAGTATAAAGTCAACCTCAGCTCTTCTCATAATTATATCACCTCATTCTTAAGTTTTATTTAGAATTCCGGCGGCGGTTCCTTCAAAAATGGAATAAACCGTTTTTTGTCCATTGATTTATCATAGGCATCCTCGGCAGCTATCCACCCCTTATTAAGCAGATCAAGGATGGCGTCATCAAGAGTAACCATGCCAAGCTTCTTACCGGTCTGCATAACAGACGCAAGCTGCGGAGTCTTAGCTTCTCGTATAAGGTTTGCAGCGGCATAGGTTATAACCAGAATTTCAAGTGCAGCGCAGCGTCCCTTTTTATCTATCCGTTTAAACAGGTTTTGGGCAACAACACCCTTTAGGGCCTCAGACAGGGTGGTGCGAATCTGAGCCTGCTGGTTAGCAGGAAATACGTCTATTACTCTGTCAACAGTTTTAGTGGCACTTTGTGTGTGCAGGGTGCCAAAGACAAGATGGCCGGTTGAGGCTGCCTCTAATGCCAGTTGTATTGTTTCAAGGTCTCTCATTTCACCAACCAGTATTATGTCAGGGTCCTCACGAAGGGCACCTCTCAGGGCTGCCCCAAATGATCTGGTATCCGGCCCCACCTCACGGTGGTTAACTATACAGCTTGCACTTTTATGCACAAACTCTACAGGGTCCTCTATGGTTAGAATATGGTCTTTTCTGTTTTTATTAGCATAATCAACAATTGCGGCAAGGGTTGTTGATTTACCGCTTCCGGTTGGCCCTGTAACAAGCACAAGCCCCTTGTTAAGCATTGCAAACTTCTTACACACCGGCGGCAACCCAAGTTCATCAACTGTGGCGATTTTTTCCGGAATTTGTCTGAACACTGCGCCGACACCCCATTTTTGCTTGAAGAAATTAGACCTGAATCTGCCAAGCTTAGGGATTTCATAAGCAAAGTCCACATCGCCTGTTTCCTCGTAGAGTTTAACTTTCTCCTCAGGGGCTATCTCATAAAGCATAGCCTTAAGCTCGTCATTGTCAAGCTCTTTGTACTTAATACGCTCCATCTCCCCGCGGATACGCAATATTGGCTGAGAACCTGCCACCATATGCAAGTCCGATGCTCCCTGTTCATTCATAAGTTTAAAAAAGGCATCTATTTTTGCCATTTAGACCTCCAGCGTAAAAAGTCTTCAAATTTGTGTTTGCCTCACCCGCTTATGATTTTATCAAACGTTTCATGAGTTTGTCAAAAAAACGTTTGGCATTGTATGCTCTTAACGAGTATGGCTTAATGATTTCACTAAAAAAATGTTTTTATAGATAATTAAAGATATAGATTTAATTTTTTATTTTTTGTATAATATACAGATGTTTGAGTTTAAGAGGATAAAACGCCTGCCACCGTACGTGTTTGCTATTGTAAACAGCCTGAAGTCAGAGGCAAGGCGGCGCGGTGAGGACATAATTGACCTCGGCATGGGAAACCCTGACCTTCCAACCCCTGACCATATAGTCAGTAAACTCAGAGAGTCTGTTAAAAACCCTAAAAACCACAGGTATTCGGCCTCTCGTGGTATAACCCAGCTGAGAATGGCTATTTGTGAGTGGTATGAAAGAAGATATGGAGTGTATCTTGAGCCGGACCTTCACACCGTTGTTACAATCGGCTCAAAAGAAGGGCTGAGCCATCTTGCTCTGGCCGTTATTGAGCCAGGGGATGTTGCACTTACGCCAACCCCGGCGTATCCGATTCATCCGTATGCCGTTATAATTGCCGGGGGCCAGGTCAGAAACATTCCAATTGGCCCTGGTATTGATTTTTTTGAAGAGATGGAAAATGCTTACAAAAACTCATGGCCCCGCCCTAAACTACTTATTATTAATTTTCCGCATAACCCTACAACAGAAGTCGTCGGATTGGATTTCTTTGAGAAAGTCGTGGATTTTGCTAAGGAAAATAAACTTCTCGTTATACACGATCTGGCTTATGCCGATTTAGTGTTTGACGGCTACAAAGCGCCCAGCTTTCTGCAGGTAAAGGGAGCGCTTGACGTTGGCGTTGAGTTTTTCTCTATGACTAAGAGTTACTCTATGGCTGGATGGCGGATGGGGTTTTGTTCCGGTAATAAGGAAATTGTGGGTGCCCTTACGAAAATAAAAAGTTATCTTGACTATGGAACCTTTCAGCCAATTCAGATAGCCTCCATTGTGGCACTAAGAGGCAAACAGGACTGTGTGGATAAAATTGCAAAAACCTACGAAAAGCGCAGAGATGTTCTTATAGATGGGCTTAAAAGACTCGGCTGGGACATCCCGGCCCCTAAGGCTACGATGTTTGTCTGGGCTCAGATACCGGAGGAGTTCAGGAAACTTGGCTCACTGGAATTTTCAAAACTAATGATGATGGAGGCTAAAGTGGCAGTGTCTCCGGGAATTGGTTTTGGTGAGGGCGGAGACGATTACGTGCGTTTTGCGCTTGTCGAAAACGAGCAGAGAATCAAACAAGCTGTAAAGGGAATTAAAAAGTTCCTGTCAAAATGACAACCTTTAATGTTGGTATTATCGGCCTTGGCACAGTGGGTGGCGGCACCGCTAAAATCCTGCTTAACAATACAGATTTAATCCAAAAACGCTCCGGAATAGATATCCGGCTGAAAAAGATATCCGACCTTGATATTGAAAGAGACCGCGGGTTTAATATACCTGCCGGTGTTTTGACCAGAGATGCCTATGAAATAATAAATGACCCGGAAATATCCGTTGTGGTTGAACTTATTGGCGGCATAAATCCCGCTAAAAAATTCATCATTGATGCTCTGAAAAACGGCAAACATGTGGTTACGGCTAATAAGGCGCTCCTTGCTACCCACGGAACTGACATCTTTCAGGTTGCTGCCGACTGTAAGCGAATTGTTGGTTTTGAGGCAGCCGTGGCTGGCGGTATCCCCATTATAAAGGTATTAAAGGAGGGGCTTGCCGCAAATCACATACAATCCATATATGGCATAATTAATGGAACATCCAACTACATTCTGACAAAGATGACTACAGAGGGGGCAGAGTTTGCCAAAACCCTGTCTGACGCTCAACGCCTTGGTTATGCTGAGGCAGACCCGACCTTTGACATCGAAGGTATTGATACGGCACACAAGCTGACACTTTTAGCATCGCTGTCTTACGGTATTCCGCTATCATTTGACAGCATCTATAAAGAGGGAATCACAGCTATTACCCCTGAGGATATACAGTATGCTGCGGAGTTGGGTTATAAAATCAAGTTGCTTGCCATAGCTAAAATTGGGGGAGCAGAAATAGAACTCCGCGTTCATCCAACCATGATACCAAATAGTTTTATGATCTCAAAAGTTGACGATGTTCTTAACGCAGTGTATATAACCGGAGATGCTGTGGGAGAGACTATGTATTACGGGCGCGGGGCCGGGGATATGCCTACGGGCAGTGCCGTAGTGAGCGACATAATTGATATAGCCAAAAACCCAAACGCTCCGCTTACACAGGTTATAGGGGCAGAGCGTGAAAAATTTAAAATCAAAAACATAAAAGACATAGAAACTATGTACTATTTCCGCTTTACGGCACTTGATAAACCCGGTGTGCTTTCTAAAATATCCGGAGTGCTGGGGGCGCACAACATCAGTATCTCGGCAGTGATTCAAAAAGAACGCCGTGCCGGTGAGGCCGTTCCTCTTGTGGTACTGACCCATAAGGCAGTTGAAAGTAATGTCACAGGCGCAATCAGTGAAATAGACACATTACCTATTGTCTCAGCAAAGACTAAATTCATACGTGTAGAGGGAAAAGAATAATCCCCACAGGGAGCCAAATGGATGACATCATTCCAAATAAGAAATTAGATATAAGAGGGCTTAAATGCCCTTACACGTTTGTCAGATCAAAACTCACCATAGAGTCCATGGAGCCCGGTCAGGTGCTGGAAATACTGCTGGATTATCAGGAGGCGTCAAACAGCATCCCAAAGTCTATGGAGGACCACGGGCATAAGGTTCTACGAGTAGAGAAGATAAACGCCACAGAATGGATAATTCTCGTAAGAAAAGAAAACGATTAGTTTCAGATACAGGTTTTAAGGAGAGGGAATGGATTTTACTGAAGAACAGATATTACGATACAGCCGGCACATAATCCTGCCTGAGATAGGCGGAAAAGGGCAGGCTAAAATTGCCAAAGCAAAGGTTTTCATAATAGGCGCTGGCGGACTGGGCTGTCCGGTTGGATTTTTCTTAACTGCCGCCGGAGTCGGTACCATAGCGATGATTGATGACGATTACGTGGAGTTAAGCAATCTGCAAAGGCAGATAGCCCATAGCACCCGTACCATTGGAATGCCGAAGGTGGACTCAGCTCGTGCTACTTTTGAAGCCCTCAACCCGGATGTTGATTTCATTGCATTAAAGCAACGAATTACAGCCGAAAACATAATGGAGCTTATCGAGGGCTACGACATAGTGGTGGACGGAAGTGATAACTTTCCTACCAGATACCTGATAAACGACGCTTGCGTGCTTATGGGAAAACCACTGGCAAGTGCTGCAATTTTACGGTTTGAAGGGCAGGTGACTACTATAATCCCAGGGGTTGGACACTGTTACCGCTGCTTGTTTGAAGAGATGCCGCCGGCTGGCCTTGTGCCCTCGTGTCAGGAGGCCGGAGTGCTTGGAGTTTTACCGGGCATCATAGGCGGACTTCAGGCTATGGAGGTTCTTAAGATAATACTCGGTAAGGGGGATGTGTTAAAGGAATCACTGCTTATTTATGATGCGCTTAAGACAACTTTCAGAAAAGTTAAAGTGCCCAGAAACCCTGACTGTAAGGTTTGCGGAAAACACCCCACTATTACCTCTATGGATGGAGCTAACTATGGCGGGGACTATTGCCAGGGATAGGTGGTCTGAGACGTAATCCTGATTTAGAGAAAATGCTGTATTTTAATATTGATTGTAGAGTCTTTGCCAGAGCAGCAAGCTGTCAGCCGTGAAAAAATCCTTTCAGATAACAATAGAGCCGGAAAGAGGTGCTGCTCACTTCTTTCGTGAACTTTATGACTACCGTGAGCTTTTAGTGTTTCTTTCTATCAAGGATGTTCTTGTACGCTACAAACAAACCGTCTTTGGTGTTGCATGGGCAGTTATGAGACCAGTTTTAACTATGGCAATTTTCACCTTTATCTTTGGTAAGCTGGCTAAGATGCCATCACACGGAATCCCATACCCGGTACTGGTCTTTACAGCAATGCTTCCATGGCAGTTTTTCTCTAACACCGTAGCAGAAAGCAGTAACTCGCTTATCCTGAATGAAAACATGGTCTCAAAGGTATTTTTCCCTAAAATAATCATACCCACATCTGCTGTGATGGTTAGTTTATTAGATTTTTTTATATCCTTTGCTTTATTAGTTGGTATGCTGTCATATTACAACATCTGGTTTAATGTGAGAATTGTGTTTCTGCCTTTTTTTTTACTTCTGTTGACAATGCTGTCCCTTGGAATTGGCTACTGGCTCTCTGCGCTGAATGTAAAGTACAGGGATTTTCGGTATGTTATACCATTTGTTTTGCAGATAGGACTCTATGTGACCCCTGTTGGGTTTTCCAGTACAGTTGTGCCCGATAAGTGGAAACTTTTTTATTCACTAAATCCGATGGTTGGTATAATTGAAGGTTTCAGATGGGTTTTATCTGGCAGCTCAGCAGAGCTCTATACCATGGAAATCTATTTGGCAATTTTTATAACCTTATTGATATTGTTTACAGGTGTCTGGTTTTTTAATAAGAACGAATCAACTTTTGCAGATATAATCTGATGGCGCCAATAATTTTAGTTGAAAACCTCGGTAAAAGTTACATGATAAGCCATAAACTTGTGGGTACTTATAAGACCCTTCGTGAGTCTGTCTCTGCGTTGGTAAAAGGTGTTTTCAAAAAACTGTTGAGACTCAATAGTTCAGGAACCACGCAGGAGGAGTTATGGGCACTTAAGGATATTAATCTTGAGATAGCCGAGGGGGAGAGAATAGGCTTAATTGGACGAAATGGTGCAGGTAAAAGCACGCTGCTTAAAATTCTAAGCCGGATAACAGCGCCCACAGAGGGGCGAGCGGTACTAAGAGGGCGTGTAGGCAGTCTTTTAGAGGTAGGAACCGGCTTTCACCAGGAACTTACCGGACGTGAAAACATTTATCTAAACGGCGCTGTGCTTGGTATGAAAAAAAGTGAGATAAAGGCAAGTTTCGATAGAATTGTGGACTTTGCAGGGGTTGAAAAATTTCTCGATACGCCGGTTAAAAGATACTCATCGGGGATGTACGTGCGGCTGGCCTTTGCTGTTGCAGCTCATTTGGACACAGACATATTGCTTGTTGATGAGGTGCTGGCTGTTGGAGACATCAGTTTCAGAAAAAAGTGTATGGAGCGTATAAGAGAGATAAACACAGAAACAGGACGAACAATAGTTTATGTAAGCCATGATATTCCTACTGTCAGGCAAATATGCCAAAGGGTAATAATTCTGTCTGAGGGCAGGATAGTAAATGACGGGGAGGCAAACGAAACCACTTTATTATATGAACAAAATGCTCTTTACGGCTCTGATGTCTCACCGGCTGAGGTGGTAAGAAAACCTCTAAACAGCCCATTTTACCTTTCAAAAGTACAGATAAGAGATTTGGATGGTAATATTTGTAACAGATTTGAGACAGGTCAAACCCTGGAGCTTCATATATGGGCAGAGGGAGAGGCTCCTTATGAGAATTTTACCGTCGGATTTGACTTACACAGCGAATACGGTGACAGGATAACATTTGGTACCGCCAATCCAATCAATGACTGTTTCTTTAAAAAAACTGACCGCTACTTTGTCTGCACCCTGGGGCCGCTGCCGCTAACAACAGGCAAATACTTCTTTACGCTACACACTGAAATATGGCAAATGCACCCATGGGATGTTTGGCAGCAGGCCGTCTCTTTTTATATAACCGACTGTGACCCATACAAGACTGGATTTAACATTTATGCCTCCAATGTTACAATGTTTATTAATCAGAGTTGGCAGAGCTTACCGCCAGGGCAAGGTGAGTAATTAAGGTTACCTAGCTATTGAATCCGGATTGGTATGAGTGTCGTTTAGTGAAGATAGCACAGCATCAACGGTTGTTACAGCAGTACCTACAAAGCCAACCACAATGCCTGCGGCATGATTAGCTATCACAGCACTTTCCACTAAAGAAGCGCCTGACACATGAGCAAGCGTAAATGCTGATATGACAGTATCTCCGGCACCGGTAACGTCATAGACGGCTTTTGCCACTGTAGGAATGTGGTGAACCTGCGTTTCGTAAAAAAGACTCATCCCTTCATCGCCTCTGGTAATCAGCACAGTGTTAAGATTCAGGGTTTTAAGGAGTTTTTTGCCGGCTCGCTCCAGTGATTGCTTGTCTTCTATGGTAATCCCTGAGCCCTCCTGTGCCTCCTTTTTATTGGGAGTAATCAGGGAAAGCCCATGGTAGTATTGAAAGTGGCCAACTTTGGGGTCAGCAGATATAAACTTATGTTCACCTGCGGTCTTATCTACAAGAAACTTAATAAAACCCTGTGTTATGACGCCCTTTTTGTAGTCTGATATGATTATCCCGTCAAATTTATCAAAATTATCGCCAACATACTCTGTGATGTGTTTTAGAGCGGATTTGCCTATTGCAGCCCTGTTCTCTTTGTCAAAACGCACGACCTGCTGGCCGTGTGCCATGACACGGGATTTTGTCGTTGTCGGTCTTTGATCACGATATATACCAGCAGTGCTTATCCCGCGCTCTTTAAACAGAGACGATAACACAACCTCGTTGTAATCATCGCCAGCGACACCGGATATTGTTACGGATGCCCCAAGTGAAACCACATTGTTTGCCACATTGCCAGCCCCCCCAAGAAGATAACTCTCCCTCTCTACATCCACAACCGGCACTGGTGCCTCCGGAGATATCCTTTCCACCTTACCCCACACATAGTGGTCAAGTATTATATCCCCTATGACCAGAATGTGTCTGTCCTTAAATCTTTCCAATATGCTCGCAAATGACATCAGAAAACAAATAATATAACATGAGGCCTCTTTAAATCAATAAGAATAATTTTTAAATAACCCATCACACTAAATTGTCTTACAATTTTGACTTAATTTATTGAAATATGTTTCAATATGATGTTAGTAAATAAATTCTCCATCCGTGAGAATGCTACTATTTGTTAAGGAGGTTGTTTGATGAAAAGGATAGTAACCATTCTGATGTTCGCGGCTTTCACTTTGACAGCTGTAATGGTACTAAAAGAGGACGTATATGGTGAGACATATACTGACAGAGTTACATCAATGGAATTTGTAAAAATAGGTGCTGGCTTGTATATTGGTAAATATGAGGTTACAAACGCACAGTACAGAAAATTCAAACCTAATCACAACAGCAAAGCGCTTCATGAAATCTCTTTAAACGGTGATAAACAGCCCGTGGTGTATGTATCTTTTGATGATGCAGAGGAATTCGCAAAGTGGTTATCACATAAGACAGGGATGAAGTACAGACTGCCAACAGAAAAAGAGTGGGAGACTGCCTGTAAAGCAGGAGCAGATATTGACACATACTGGGAAAAGAGTGAAGATGCCTGTCGTTATGCTAATCTCATGGATGAAACGCATAGAGCTAAGGTATTTCCATACCTTCCACAGGAGAGTCTCATTATGGTTAATTGTGAAGATGGCTTTGTGCTAACAGCACCGGTAGGCAGCAAAGAGCCAAACAAATTTGGATTGTATGATATGTTGGGAAACGTGTCGGAGTGGACGGACACTCCCCATGTTGACAAACGTATTACACGAGGTGGAAGTTGGACTTCTATCCCAGAAAGAGCAACATGTTCTTACAGTAAACCAATATTGCCAAAAACATGGGCTGCTGATATAGGTTTTCGTCTAGTCCTTGAAAAGAAGTAGTAACTAATTAATAAACCTCAGTAAACACGGATGGACACAGATTATGGCCAGTAAATAAATCTGTGTTCATCTGCCATTAAAGCTCTCTCTTTGAATCTTTTTTTTTCGTTCGTTATTTATTTATCTTTCCTGCTTAAAATTAATGTAAAGTTATGATGTGAATCATAGAATATCAAGCCCTTAATAAGAGACAATCAGTGAAAAAAAGAGCTGTTAGTATCAGGATCAGTACAGATCCTTATTAAGGGTTAAAATATTCATAGAGGTGAGTTTTTATGTGAAACAAACGCGTAAGGAATCTGTTCGTCTTTGGCAGTTTTCTATGTTTTGTTGTGCTGGTAATTTTGACAGTTAACACATTCTCTCAACTTGATTCAAGAGCACCAAAAATAACTGAAGAGGTGGATTTGGGTAAGCAGATATGGCACAAGTATGACTGAATTGGTTTTCACACGATTTTTGGTAACGGCTCTTACTTTGCGCCTGATATGACAAAAATAACCGAGAAGGATCCAAAATCTTACCTTTAGAAGTTCCTGGTTAATCCAAAGAAAGTTAATCCCTCGGCTGCTATGCCGGTTTTGGGAATTACCGATGATGAGGCCGATACGTTAATCGCATTCCTTGAGTGGACTTCTAAAGTGGACACAAACGTCTGGCCGCCTAAACCAGTTCCTGGATTAAAGGTCTCCGGTGGAGGTACGGGCGATGTGGCTTACGAAAAGAACAATTGCTCCTCTTGTCACATTATCAACTGAGTGGGAGGAACTTCAGGTTCTGATATAACACACGTTGCTTTAAGGCATCCTGATCCGCAATGGCACAGAAAACATCTCGATAACCCGTCATCAATTACTCCTGATTCAGTTATGCCACCATATGCACAGCTTTCAAATGATGAGAAGAATCAACTTGCGGATTGATGGTGGCAACGTATTATGTGGTGCCTGAGGAGTCGGGGCGTGAGCTGTGGAGCATTCCACTTGCACAGTTTCAGTTTGGGCAACCGTTGTAACTGTACTTGTCGTAGTTGTTGGCTATATAATTATGGGATTATTCCCTCAGGCTAATATAACAGTATTTGGCACACTGATTTTAAATGAAGGACGTGAGTACATAGAAGCACCGCGGTGGGCCGATATTATGATCGCAGTGTCTGCAATCCTGTTTCTTATCAACAACGCTATGACTATGTTTAAGAGTAAGAAGATTACTGGAATCATGGGCACCCTGTTAGGAGGAATGTTGTTTCTGACTCTTATGTATCTGCCGGGAATGTTCTACACCAGCAGCATGGTTAAGGACCAGTACTGGTGGTGGTGGGTTGTGCACCTTTGGGTTGAGGGCGCATGGGAGGTAATAGCCGGAGCATGGAACGTCTCCTTGGGCTTGACTACGTAACCGTTAAAAATAACTTAAATACATGGTTCAGGATATGGAGAGCTGTCTTTGGAGTAACATATATAATAGGCGTATGTATGTTTGTTTATGACTTCTTTAAAATTGGTAAAGAACCGGTAACCGTAAAACAACCAGCCACTATCTAAGGCTATTAAAGTGTAAGGAGAGGTTTAAAGAATTTCATCCACAGATTGCGCAGATTTTCACAGATTTTTATGTCTGTGTTAATCTGTGGTTTAATCCTTTTGTGTATATTTAACTCTTTTATACACCATTATGATATACCTCATAGCTAAGCAATTCAAATTTATATTATAAGTATTGATGAATAAACTAAAAATTATAAGAAAAATAACTCATACCGAGTTGCAGTCAGAAAAAATTTTAACCACAGATGGATACAGATAAATTAAATAATCATAATCTGTGTTCATCAGTGTTTATCTGTGGTTTATTCGTTTTTTGTTAATCTACTTTTTTGACAGCTAATTGAGACCGTTGCAAAAATATTATAACACCAAAGTTGAGTTCAAAAATATAACAAAATGTTATAGAAAAAGGATGAGATTGCCACACCCCCTGCGGGAGTTCGCAATGACGGCGTGGGCTGTGCGTGGGCGTACCTATCCGTCATTACGAGGAGCGATAGCGACGTGGGCTGTGCGTGGGCGTACCTATCCGTCATTACGAGGAGCGATAGCGGCGTGGGCTGTGCGTGGGCGTACCTATCCGTCATTACGAGGAGCGATAGCGACGTGGTAATCTCATCATTATTATATTTTAGGCTGCTACTCGGTATTAATTGGGAAATACTTTTCCCACATTTTGGGAATTTTGCAACGGTCTCTAATTGGTATCAGTTAGTGTTTATTTTGTTTTTCTTTTGCAGATATGTGTGTGCAGCCGGCCTTATGCAGATGTTATTTGGGTGGTTTAGTCCAATTTCGCTAAAATTAAAGTTTGACCATAAGAATTTCCATAAATGCACGGATTGCCGCCAATGTGAAAAGGCATGTTTTATGGACGTCAAACCGCGTCTGCCTAAAAAAGACGTCAGTTGCGTTAACTGCGGTGAATGTATAACGGCATGTAATAAAGAGTTAGGAGTTAGTAACGGCCTGTTTAGTTTAACGTTTGGCGACGATAAAAAAGATTAACCCATAGCCCTGTTAATCATTTCCTTAATAAAGGTAAAGCCGCCGTGCCAAAACTGCGCATCTCTCATATCTATCCCTGCCTCTTTCAATATTACATCCGGTGAGGCTGACCCCCCGTAAGAGAGGATTTTTATAATTTTGGGAATAAATCCTCTGCCAACCTCCTTAAATCTCTTATACAGAGAAAGAGAGAGCAGCTCTCCAAAACTATAAGCATAGCAGTAAAACGGTGTGTGATAGATATGTGGAATGGTTATCCATTCAATCTGAAAATCATCTGAGACATCAACAGAGTCACCAAACTGCTCTCTGAGAAGTTCCATATAGACGCGGTTTAATTCGTTAACCGGGGCGCCATATTCAATCATTTCGTGAGCGGTTTTTTCAAAAATCACAAAGAAAGCCTGCCTGAGCACTGTTGCATACATGTCGTCAATGGCAGAGCTTAGGATTAGACGGCGTGTGGCGTCATCTTTTTCCTCTTCAAGCAGCCGCTCTGTAAGCAGCATCTCGGAAAACACGGAGGCTGTTTCAGCAAGGGGAAGTGGTGCATGGAAGGTCAGCACCGAGTGCTTTTGCGCTAATAGCGAGTGAACGGCGTGTCCAAGCTCGTGTGCCAATGTCGCTACCTGACGCGGCTCTCCAGTGTAGTTAAGAAGCACCCAGGGCGTTAGCTCAGGGAGCACTCCGTAACAAAACGCTCCTCCGCGCTTACCTGTGCGGTCCTCAGAATCAATGTGTTGTTTATCAAAGACACAGCCCGCTAGTTTAGCAAATTCCGGGCTAAAGTCGGCAAAACTTTCCAGCACCATTGAAACAGCTTGAGAATAATCAATTTTTTCCTTACTCTCAGCCTTTATAGGAGCATAGAGGTCAAATCGCCGAAGTTTTGGCAGATTAAGCCACTTTGCTTTTAATTTAAAATAATCATGAAACACGTATGAATCCTCTTTACATACCGAAAGGAGGGTCTCTATAACGTCATCCGGTATGTCGTTTGACTTATTGCGGACATTTATAGGACTTTTGAATTTCCTTAATCCAATTTGCTCCTTTGCCCAGTCTCTTACTCTGTAAGCGTACATCTGTGAAAGCACTGTTTCATCATTACCAAACACTCTGAAAAGCTCCTTATACGCTCTTTCACGAATCTCCGGGCGCATGTCTCTGACATAAACCATCAGGCCATCACGGGTGTTGTGCGTTGTCTTACCATCCACATCAATCACAAAGTCGTACTTGCTTGTAAACATGTCGTAGAGGGTTAACAAAGCGCCTGAGCCGTTTGTGTCTTTTATGTTGATTATTTTTTCCTCAGGCTCAGTAAGTGTATGCTCTTTGAACTGCCTCAGTCTTTCAAGATAATATTTCAGATTGCCGGAGGAATCTAAAAGCCGCTCCGATTCCTCATCGGTGAGTGATTTCCACCACAGACTGAAAAACAGTATCCGGTTTTGCATATCAGTCAGGAAATTCTCAACATTTCCCATGATGGCAAGAGCCTCTGTATCCTGAGTATCCTCGGAGAATCTGAGAACACTGTAAGCGGTTATTTTTCCGGCAACAGTTGCAAAATTCTCTGTTAATGTCAGAATTTCCCGGAAAGCTCCGACATTCATATCAGCTTTAAGCGTGTTTCTTTTTGACTCAATCTGAGCCACACAGTTCTCTATTTCTATAAAAACCTTTTGGACTTCTTTATCGGATGGTAAAAGCTCAGTCAAATCCCACCGGCTCTTTTGATATTGTTGCACTGCCAGATACCTCCTCAGTAATCAATATTCGCACTGCTTGTATTATATACCTTTTAACATTTTAATACGAGGTGATGAAAGTTACTGCAAAGTTAAGAATGATATTGTACAGTAAAGTGTACATTCCATCTAAACCTTCCTCTCAGGCCCTGACGTAGTTAGGGCCTTTTTTTTGCAGTCTTCCGGATTTTTGGAGGATGAAAATATTATTGACAACATAAATAAAATAATGTTATAGTTTTTTACAGTTATAGGTGGCTGGGGTTTGCGTAATAGGCATCCGTGATTGAATGGAAAATGTCTGGGTTAAAATCTGTAAAAGCGGAGGGCAGTTATGGTTACACATGAGGCAGGGCATAACGTAAAAAGATATGTGTTTTTAGGTTCGTTTCTGGGCGGACTGATAGGGGCAACGGCAGCTCTGTTACTTGTGCCGCAAAGTCCTGAGGACAGAAAAAAGACCCTTACCGATATTCAAAGAGATTTGTTTAATCCGATAAAAAACAAGTTTAACGAGCTGGTGGAACACGTTGGTGATACGCTTATAAAGGCAATTGATGACGCCGCTAAGAATGCTGTGGAAAATGTAACTGACAGCACAGTTGACAGTATTGATGATATTGATGACTAAATTAATTTCTGGTAAGGGGTGAGTGTATGGATATGAAGCTCTTTTTATTGCTTTGTTTTGTGCTGCTTGCCGTGTTAGTACCGTTTTTAGTTCATATACTGATTCAAATCAGCCGAATGATAGGTTCACTGACAGGATTAATAAAAACCACGGATACATCTCTTTCCAACCTGATGTCTGAGGTCACTCTAACTGTTAAAATAGCAAACAATATAGTTAAAACAATAGATGAGGTCATAGCCGGATTCAGAGAGTTTGTTGGTGCACTCAAGGAATTAGGAGAGGGTGCCAGGAAACTATCCGGTGCACTTAAGGACTCGGTCGGATATATTGTTAATCTGATGTCCCAAACATCCGGCCTGTTCGCTTTATTAAAAAAAGCAATAGAAATGTTAATGAAAGGAATAAAGAAAAAAGGAGGTCAAAATGAGCAAGAATGAGGAAAATAAGGGGGTTTCATCTGCTTTTATAGCAGTAGCAACGGTGCTTGGCAGCATGGCGGGCGCTTTGTTAGGTCTTGTGGTTGCCCCTCAGACGGGTAAACAGACGAGAGAGAAAATTAAGGAAACCTACTCTGGTATGGTTGATAGCATCAACACGGTTGTTAAGAAGGTTGATGGTACACTGCCGGGTGTGCTGGAAAAATTTAGAACAGAGCTTAAAGAAGTCCCTGAGCAGTTGAAAAGCGATATAATAATGCTGTCTAAGGAGGCTGAGGGTAAGATGAATGAAGCCGTTGAAATGGGTAGTACAATAATAAGCGGTTTTAAAAACACTATTTCCTCTACTTTGGATGATGGTAAAAAAGTTATTGCTGCTAAATTTGACAATGATGAAAAAAAAAAGGATTAGCCTCTGATACCACAAACAAGGAAACTGTAGTGAAGAGAAGGGGCCGCAAAAAGAAAAAAAACGAAACAGCGTTAGAGTAAACTTAGTTTCGATTTAGAGTCAAGCTTTTTTAAGTGATATCAATTCGTATTCGCAGATGGAGGTTAATAAGTGACGGGCGTTTTTGCCCATGGTAAAAGGTTTGCCTCACATAACCCCTTTAATGTTAAACACATCCGATTTCAACTACGACTTGCCAGTGCAGCTAATAGCTATGCGGCCAGCTGCTAAGAGACAGAAATCCCGCCTTATGGTGTTAAAAAAAGACGGCGCAATCAAACATAACTTATTTGAAAAGATACCGGATTATTTTAACTCCGGCGATATGCTGATTCTTAATGAAACAAAAGTAGTTCCGGCAAGACTAATCGGTAAAACTCAGTACGGCAAGACTTTGGATATTCTTATAACCGGAAAATCCTCCGGAGACCGTTATGGCATACTTTCAAGAGGAAAATACAGCGGTATACTGCACTTTGAAGGCGGTTTTACGTGCCGGGTTTATGAGGGCAAAGAGGCAGAGTTTCAAAGCCCTGAAATCCTTAAAGAACTAATTTCTAAAAACGGCCTTATGCCCCTGCCCCCCTATATCAACCGCTTGCCAGAAGACTCAGACAGAGAGCGCTACCAGTGTGTTTACGCAAAACACGAGGGCTCAATAGCTGCACCAACTGCAGGACTTCATTTCACTGATGAGTTACTTGCAGACATCAAAACCAAAGGCATAACCATCCGTGCCGTAACTCATCACGTGGGAACTGGTACTTTCAGGCCTGTGAAAACTGAATTTGTTGAGGCACACAGGATGGATGAGGAGTCATTTGAGATGGACTCATTGCTGACAGATGATATAATTGGTGTGAAAGCCAACGGCGGCAGGGTTATCTATGTGGGAACCACAGTAACCAGAGCAGTTGAAAGCGTATTGTCAGGGACTTATGAAGCAGATGTCTCAACAGATGGAAAACTTAGAGGGAGAACCTCATTTTTTATTTACCCCGGCTATGTGTTTAAAGGAGCGGATGCGATAATTACAAATTTTCATCTGCCGCGCTCTACTCCGCTTTTTCTTGTCAGCGCTTTTATCGGCAAAGATAATGTGCTAAACGCTTATAACGAGGCAATTAGTGCAGGATATAGATTTTTTTCATATGGTGATGCTATGCTATTATTATGAAGTTAGGTTTTTTTGGTAAATTCGATTACAACTTCATAGAGGGAAAGGGGCTATTGATAGCTATAATTATTTCTTTTTCATCAATCAGTTTCATAATAGGTTTTTTTGCCGGCAAGAAGTTCTCTGGTGGTGAGATACCGCAGTCAGCTAAGAAGATAGGCGGATTTGTAGTTACAGAGGTTAAGACGATTAAAGAGGAAACAGCGCACACTGTAGCAACACCCACCCCTGATATAACCACAGAACAGGAGCGCCCGGCACCAGAGACTACAAAACACCAGCAACAACAGCAAAAAATAGCCGGCTTAACTGAAACTCCACATGCCATCGAGGAAACCTATACAGAGCCCGTGGCAGAAGTACATGAGCCCTCACCAAAACCCCAACGGCAAGTCCATCAGACGCCCAGGCAGGAACAAAAACCAGAGCCAAAAGCAGCAGTGAAAAAAACTGCGCAGCCAAAGGTAAAACCAGTTCCGGAAAAGCTGTTAAAGCAGCCTGAGGCAGCACACGGACAGAGGTATTTCATACAGGTTGGTGCTTTTAAAAATGTACTGGAAGCTGAAAAAGTACAGGAAGACCTAAAGAGAAAAGGTTTTAGTGCAAACATACTAAAAACTCCAATAAAAGACGGTGTCACTTTATTTAAGGTACGGGTAGGCGACTACAGTTCGCAGACGGAGGCTAATGCAGTCTTAGGACGGCTCAGCAAAAAAGGCTTCAAAGCCTTCATAAGAGGTGAACCACGATAACCGTACAACTTAGCGCTGAATCGGAAAAAGACATGAATGTACTAAACGGGGCAGTATCGGGAGCGTTCAAGTTGATACAAGACTCTCTTGGGGTTGTGATAAGCCTAAGAGGCAGCACTGTCATCATTGACAGTGACGATATTGAGAAAGCAAAAATTGCTGAAAAACTTGTTCTTGATATTTATGATCTGAAGCGTGAGGGGCCTAATCTAAAAACAAATGACATAATACAGGCTGTTATGAATCTAAACACAAATGGAGGCAGCCTGAAAAATATAATAATTCCTGTCCCTTCAAAGATAAAATACGTTATTCCCAAAACTGAAACCCAAAGAAAGTACGTGGAGGCAATCAAACACAATGACATAGTGGTGGGAATAGGTCCGGCAGGGACCGGGAAAACGTATCTTGCAGTAGCAATGGCCGTGGCAGCGTATATGAAAAAAGAGGTTAGCAGGATAATTCTGGCAAGGCCTGCTGTTGAGGCTGGAGAGAAGCTGGGTTTTCTTCCCGGTGATATACACGAAAAAATTAATCCGTACCTCAGACCCCTCTATGACGCCCTGTTTGACATGATGGACGCCGACAGGGTATCATTGCTGATTGAGCGCGGGGTGCTTGAAATAGCGCCGCTTGCGTATATGCGGGGGAGAACTCTGCGGGATGCTTTTATTATACTTGATGAGGCACAGAATACGACATCTGAACAGATGAAAATGTATCTGACAAGACTGGGTCCTGAGTCAAGAACGGTTATAACCGGGGATGTGACTCAGGTGGATTTACCCCGTGAGAGGGTCTCCGGCCTGGTTGAAATAGAGACTATTTTACGAGGCATTGACGGCATAGAATTTGTTTATTTCAACGAAAAGGACGTTGTCAGGCATCGGCTGGTAAAGGAAATCATAAAAGCTTATGAGAAGCATGAAAATCATTGACATTAAACATAAAAAACTGTTACTAAGCGGTACAACTGTCAGTAATTCGGTTTTTTTAGCTGTACTTTCCTTATTAATTTCTCTTTTAATCAGTAAAGCATTCGTTCTTGAGCATTTTATCGGGGTCTTTTTTATAACTGCCATAAGCCTTTCAATATTGTTTGTAGATATTTTCCGCTATAAGCCGTCATATCTAAAACAGCGTAAAATGCTTATTTTATTGGGAATAATGTTTTTTATGACTATGGTTTTTAGCAGGGCAACCGAGTATGTGCTTTTCACCTTCGTTAAGGGCTTTGGCATACCGGAGCTAAAATCCCTGACCTATGGAATACCGGTACACTCTGGGGCTATGCTGGTTGCCTTAATGTTTGATTCGCACACGGCCATAGTGTTTGCATTTGTGATGAGCATAATATCTGGCATTTGGCAGCAAGACCCGTACTACACATTTTACGTGTTTGCGGGGAGCATCGTTGCGGCTTTCAGTGTTATACGGTGTAAGAGGCGCACTGATTTATTGCGCGGCGGGTTATACATAAGTGCTGTAAATGTTGTCACTGCAGCAATTGTAGCTTTCCTAAGCGCCGGAGATGACATATTTCAGTCCTTTCATTCTCTGATTTTTGCCGCCACAACTGGTATCACCATATCGGCATACGTATCAATTGTTCTACCCACTTTTGAGTATCTGTTTAAGATTACCACAGACATAACTTTGATAGAGCTTCTGGATTTAAACCAGCCGCTTATGAAAAACCTGATGATAAATGCCCCCGGCACGTATCATCACAGCGTGATTGTGGGAAACCTTGTTGAGGCTGCCTCAGAGCAAATAGGGGTCAACCCGCTTTTGGCAAGAGTCACAGCTTATTACCACGACATAGGCAAGATAAAGATGCCGGACTACTTTGTCGAAAACCAGTCAAGCGCCATAAGTAAACACGAAAAACTCACTCCTCATATGAGCAGCATGATACTGATTTCTCATGTTAAAGAGGGACTTGAACTGGCCGATGAGTATAAGCTGCCAGAGCCTGTAAAAGACATTATAACGCAACACCACGGCACTAACATCATAATGTACTTTTATCAGAAAGCTAAAGAAGAACAGGCGGAGCCACCGGATGAGGAGGATTACAGATACCCCGGGCCAAAACCACAAACCAGAGTGGCAGCCCTTGTAATGATAGCTGACGCAGTGGAGGCAGCCTCAAGAGTGATTAAAGAGCCAACACCTGCAAGGGTTTCAGGGCTTGTTGATAAAATTATTAATAACGTGCTGCTGGATGGCCAGTTGAATGAGTGTGATCTGACTCTTAAAAATATAAATGTTATCAAGGAGCGTTTTACATATATTCTTCTGGGTATTCTTCATAAGAGAATAGAGTATCCGGGGTTTGATTTCAATAAACCAACGTTTGGGGAGGGTGAGAAAGATAAGGGTCTCGATAAGGAATCTCAGCAAAAAGATAAAGACAGACACAGTGGCGATAAAACGCCGCCTCAAACTGGCGCTAAGGTACTTGAATTTAAAAAGGGCTGAGCTTGACGTATTATTTGTCGGCAGCCGCAGGATGAAAATTATGAACAACCGGTACAGGGCGGAAAATACTGCCACCGATGTGTTGTCCTTTCCACAGTATAATTCATTGAAAGAGCTGCCCGGTGATATGGACTATCTGTTGGGCGATATTGTTGTAAACATAGAACATCCCTCACTGGATGCAGCCCATGATCATATAGACCGGCTGTTAGTTCACGGGCTTTTGCATCTGGCAGGGTATGACCATGAAAAAAGCCCCAGAATGGCTGCAAAGATGTTTAAAAAAGAAGAGGAAGTGCTCAGTGCCGTTAAGAAGATGGCTGGAGAGTGCCAATAATGCCATAGAGGGTATATTAGGTGCGGCAAAGTCTCAGCGCCACCTGCGCTATCACCTGTATGCTGCCGCTTTTGTGTTGCTATTTTGCTATGTCCTTGGTATAACCAAAATCGAGTTTCTTATTATTGCTGTAACAATCATGTTAGTCATTGCGCTTGAGTTGATTAATACAAGCATAGAGACCACGGTGAATTTGCTGTCACCGGAGATAAATGAATTAGCAAGGGTGGCAAAGGACGTTGCAGCAGGGGCTGTACTTACCATTGCAGTAGGAGCGGCAGTTATAGGCTATATAATTTTGTTTCCATACCTGGTCACATTTTTTAACAATGGACTAACTGTTGCCACTCACGGTGGTAACGATATTGCGGTGCTTGCCTTGTTAATTGTTATTATTTTAGTGGTAATTATTAAAGCCCTCACTAAAAGTGGACATCCGCTGAGGGGTGGAATGACAAGCGGCCATGCCGCTGTTGCTTTTTCCATTTGGGTATCTATCACGCTTATAACTAAAAATCTGCTTGCCTCAGTGTTTGCTCTTTTTGCAGCTCTTATGATAGCACAAAGCAGGGTTGCGACAAGGGTGCATACTAAATGGGAGGTTTTTATTGGCGCAACAATTGGTTCTTTAATTACGTATGTGCTTTTTAGATTGTTTTCCCATGTATGATTCAAAAATGTTATTTTCGGCCATCAAGTGCATAAATAGTTATCTTTTCTGTTTTACCCTTAACAACTACAGAACCTAAAGGACGTATTAAGTAGTCCCCTGTGGATTTAATCAGGGTAGCGCTGCTTACGATAATTTTTGCTTTAAACTCTTCATTTTTTGTAAGCGTCTCAAGTCTTGAAGCAACGTTGACACCGTCCCCTATTACTGTGTAGTTAAGCCTGGACTTAGAGCCCATGTTTCCTGCTAATACAATGTCTGTGTTTATCCCGATACCTATGTCAAGGGGCAAAAAGCCCATCTGTTCAATTTCTTTGTTTAAACTGCTCAGAGCCTCCACCATGTCTAAAGCTGAGTTAAGGGCCCTGTCGGTATCGTCGGGGTTGCCGATAGGAGCACCATACAGAGCCATGATGGCATCTCCTATGTATTTATCTATGACACCGCCATATTTTTCTATTATAGCACTCATCTCTGTTATATACATGTTTAAGAGACGAAGGGTTTCCTTAGGCGTAAGGTTTTCGCTTATTGTCGTAAAATTTCTTATATCAGAAAACAATATGGTTACCTCACGTTCCTCACCGCCGAGTTCGACCTGCTTTTTAAGCAGTTCATGGGCAATAGGGGCAGAAACAACCTTTCCGAGTAAGTCGGCCACCAGTTCCTTTTCCTCAAGCCCTATGCTCATGCTATTAAAGGCCTCGGCAAGTTCACCTATTTCGTCCCTGTGCCGGATTTCCACCCGATGGGTGTAGATACCTTTAGCGATTTTTCTTACACCTTCAACAAGAATACTTACCGGCCTGGTAACAGTTCTGGCTATGCGTAACGATGCAAGGATGGAAAGAAGCAAGGTAAGAGCAAAAAACACGTATAGAGCCCTTCTTAACCTGTAAAATGGTTTGAGGACATCGTTTAGTGAGCGCTGAAGAGCTGTTATTATTGAGTAACCATTAGCATTATGCAAAGTAGTTATTGCCGTAACATATTTGTCGCCTCCATAGTTTACCTCCAGTGTCTTTACTTTTTTGATGTCAACGTTAGAAATAGTTTGAAGCAGGGTTTGAGAGTCTTGTTTAGTTAAAGTTGATGCGATAACAGGCTGGTTCTCTTTCCGGCTCGTATTTATAATGGTTACATCCGCTAAGATAAAATTTTTTAGCTCAGAAAGCAGAGCATCATCTATTACAAATCCTGTACATAACCAGTCGATAGGGTCTGGGGCAAGAAGAGGCACTATAATAATCTGGTACGTTTTTCCGTCCATTGTGACAATTGCCGATGCCTCACCATGGTTTTCGGCCTCAGTTAACGCCTCATTCAACGTATCAGGCACCCGCGTATTATCTTTTACAGTTTCCGAGTGCATCGTACTTGCCAAAACAGTGTGATCCATGGATATGAGCATCACCAGATGAGAATTTATGCGGATTTTCAAGTTTTCAAGTACGGATACGATTGTTTCGTGGTCAGAGGTTGTAATAGCGTTTTTAAAAGCAAAATCCATTGAAAGAAGATGGGTCATCTGTCCAAGCTGCCGGGCTCTTCTGAGCATAAGTTCAATAAACACACGTCCACCTATGGAGAGGTTTTCATAAATCTGGGTTTTAGCATTATCTATCGTAACAGTATCTATAAAAACTATAGTAACAAGCTGAACAAAGCCAAGGAGGGTTAAAATAAAGAAAAGAATTCTTGAGTTAAAACGGCGAAAAAAAAAGTCATATTAGTGATAAAGTCCCACCCCACCTAATACGGGGGCACGCCTTGAGCTCCATTGATGTGTAAGGTGCAGTGTAAAGTTAACACTGGTGTCTTTGTTATTAACTACGGAGACCTTCATTGTTTGTCCCGGAGACTTAGGATCCAGGTTTGGATGCCAAATGGCTACATCATATTGGCCATCCGGCAAATTATTTATGGTCATTTTACCTTGAGAATCGCTTCTTGCAAAATATGGTGTTTCCAGGACATAGATATATGCTTTCATCCAGTCGTGAATATTACATCCAATAACTACCACACCAGGTTTGTCAAAAAGCACTTTGTTTTCGGCTTTAACACCAGGGGGATACAAGGGAATTTCAAATGTTTTTGCAGGAGAAAAGGAGTAAATGTGATGGCGGATTTTATCATTATTGGGAAATGACACAGTAGTGCCAACCTGTATAGGTGTTACATAGTCTATAAATTCTTTGTCAACCTGGTCAATAATAACAGTTACCTGAGGTTTTGACTCTTTAACAGTAAAAGAAGTGGGGGTTGCTGTTACAACTGCAAATTCTACTGGTTTGCCCTCAGTATCGGTAACAAGCGCTTTCAGATTTGCGCCATAACAGTTGGATACTAAAACTACAATAAAGAAAAAACTAATGGTTATCTCAGTAAAAATCATAAAATAGTTATTTTTTTTCATACAATTTCTCATTGTAATATACCTCTTCTTTTAAAAACTATACATAATAGCAAACTTTGCAATGTTTTCATAATAATTCCACCCACTGGAACGTCCTAAAATACGTGAATAATCGGTATTTAAAGATAAATGTCCGCTCAGGGCATAGCTGGCTCCAAGTAAAAGCTGATGGGAGAATCCGTGCATCTTGTATGTCCACAAGGTTTCCCCATAAGCATCATCAAGAATGTTTGCCTTAGAAAACCTTTTAATAGCCCTGATATACTCCGCACCTGCTGAGGAGAGGAAATCACCAGTATTGTAAAAATAACCCGGAGTGATAACTAAACGGGGAGCAACAAGAAAGTTTGCTATAAGTGAAATCCTCTGGTTGTTGAGATCAAAAACGCGGCCTGAGGCACCCAGTTCAGCAGCATTAAGGTCTTTGCCCCTTCTTGCGGTAAACAGATACCCTGCCTGCAAGTCTATCCGCTCACCAAAGTATTTTCCGGCATTAATACCGGCTGTATATATCATGCTGTCTCTGTTACTGTCACTTACGCTTAGATATGAGGCTGAGCCCTTCAGGGAAATCCAGGGAATTTCGTGGCCTAAACCTAGTTTTTGTATTAAAACAAATGAAGGCCCTGCAACAACGCTATCCAACTTATGATATCTGCCAAATATCTCACTGGATATATCGGACGTAAGCCTTAATCTTGTATATTCACCAAGCTGATAATATCTGCCAAGGGAAATAGCTGGTGCTGTCACGAAATCTTCTCTTTTCTCATCAGGAATATATATATAATTTATATTATCCCTGTACTGGGTAGACAGGCTGGCATCTATTATCCATTCCGCCCATTCAGCATGCGAGGTGGATGGAAACATAATTATCAATAAAAAGAGGGATATACAAATGTTTAGAAGCCGGAATTTCCTAAAATTCTTCAAGGTAAACACCATCTTAGTTACCTCCGTATATAACTTATTTTGAAAAAGCCTAAAAAAGTGAACTCAGATTGTATGAAGTAGTGTACTCTAAGCTGGCCTCTGAAGTCAACATTTTATTTGTCAAGCTAAATGATATTCAACAGCATGAGAGAGTAAATTCATTTAATTACCGTCTTTTTCCCTTTCATCCCAGAATTCTTTAAGTCTTCTGATTTCATCCTCAACATCAAAAAAACGAGCAACTATATGCGGATCAAAATGACTGCCGGCACACCTCTTAATCTCATCCATAGCCTTGTCAACAGGCCATGCCTCTTTGTATGGCCGTACCATGGTAAGAGCATCAAACACATCGGCTACAGCCACGATTGCTGCGCTTTGTGGTATTTCTTTCCCTCTTAAACCCTTAGGATAACCCGTTCCGTCCCACCTCTCATGGTGATAGTAAGCAATGTCAGCAGACATCCTGAAAAGCGGCGTATTGCTCTTAGAGAGGATGCTGTGCCCGATTGAGCTGTGTGTCATCATTATTTTCCACTCTTCAGGGTCAAGTTTGGCAGGTTTTCTTAAAATACTGCCGGGCACTCCTATTTTACCTGTATCGTGCATTGCAGCTGCAAGTGCTATTATCTCAACCACTTCAACAGGCCATGCACATGCCCTTGCTATTTCTACAGAATAAGAGGCCATTCTCCATATATGGCTTCCCGTATCAGAGTCGTTAAAGTGTCCTGCGTCTCCAAGCATAAATATTGCTGACTCCTGGCTTTCCTGTAACTGCTTTGTGCGCCTCTTAACAGTCTCTTCACACAGCCGCTTTTGATTAAATATTTCTAAATGAGCTGCAACCCTGTGTAATACAACAGACGGGGATACGGGTTTTGTGATGTAATCAACCCCTCCCGCTTCAAACCCGCGGGACTCATCTCCCACCTCTGCCAGTGAGGTTATAAAAATAACCGGAATCTCTTCAGTCTCAGGGTTTTCTTTCAAACGGCAGCACGTATCGTATCCATCAATTCCCGGCATCATAACGTCCAGCAAAATCATATCTGGTTTTTCTCTTTGCGCTATATTCAAAGCCTCAGTGCCGTCTGTAGCAAAGGACAGTTTGTACGAATCTTTCAATATCTGCCTCATGGCTTGTCTGTTGCCGGCCTCATCGTCAACTACCAGAATATTAAACTTAAGGGGCGAGGCGCCCCCGCCGTAATGGGGTGAGGCACCCCCGTCGTAAATGCCTGTCATTGTAACTCTCCATCAGGTTTAACAAGCGGCAGGTTTATAGTAAACTGCGCTCCGCCCTCTATATTTGATACTGAAATGCTACCGTTCATCTTATTCTCTATAATGGCTTTAGACATGTAGAGCCCTATCCCTGTGCCACTTTTCCCTTTGGTGGTTACATACGGCTCAAATAGTTTATCTGCTATCGAATCGTCTATGCCGCCTCCATTGTCGCTTATGCGTGCAACCACGTTATTGTCTCCCTCACTTATATCAATCGTAATCAAACCCTCTTCTTTAACGGACACCCCCTTTTTGCGTTCTGTATTTATCGCGTCACGGCTGTTATTTATCAGATTTAAAATAACCTGTTTTAATTCATTACGATAACCTGTTGTATATATGCGACATGTTTCCGGAGTGTTAATCCGCACGCAGATGTCGTTCTTTTTCAGCATATCAGAGAACAGATGAATGACCTCATAAAAGGCCTCAGTCACGTCAAAAGTATCTTGTCTGCCAGATGGCTTTAGAAAGTTTTGGAAATCCTCTACTGTGTGGGACATAAGCTTAATAAGCCCCATACATTGACTGACAGATTGTTTAAGATAATCTTTAGTTACCTCTCCTGCCTCAAAAGCCTCCTCAACGTCCTGCACTATAAGCCCCAGGGAATTTAGCGGCTGCCTCCACTGATGGGCAATAGCGCCTATCATTTCGCCCGTGGCTGCCATCTTTGACTGCTGAATCAGCATCTGCTCATCCATTCTTCGCCTGTTAACCTCTATCTCCACCTGTTTTTCCAGATGCCGCTGCAGATTATAAAGTTTCAGATGGGTCTCGATTCTTGAGATAACCTCATCGCTTTGAAAAGGTTTGCAAACATAATCTACAGCACCGCTTTTAAACGCGTTAACTTTTTCGGTGGTGTCAGTAAGGGCGCTGATAAAAATTACCGGAATATCAGAAATTTCCGGTATGGCTTTGAGTTTCTTACACGCCTCATATCCGTCCATCTCTGGCATTATAATGTCAAGAAGTATCAAGTCCGGCTGTACACTCTTAGCCGCTTCAAGTGCCATAATGCCGCTTGCAGCAAACGACAGCCTGTACTTATCCTGAAGTATCTGCCTCAGCAACTGTCTGCTGCCGGATTCATCATCCACTATCAACACGGTGCATCTGTTGTCTGCCATCTCAGACCTCCTGCAATTATTCTCCTGAAGCTCCTGTTTATTAAGCAGATAGTATATCATTTTAGGAATTGATTAGGGTAAGGGATATTATTGAAAATTTACGTCCTTTGGAAAAAAACTGATACTACATGCTGTTTACTGTGCGGCCAAATCCATCCGGCTCAAAACCATAACTAAACATGGCAGATAGTATATCCTGTCTTTGCATATTGCCTTCAAGCAGGTATCTGATTTCATCAACAGTCCGTTTATTTTTAGGATTTTCAAGATTCTTCGACACCCTCAGCACCTCCTCTATGGTAGTTACCCCCTCGACTGCTTTCAAAAAACCATCCTCCACAAGCGAGGTCATCCCATAACGTCTGGCAATGTTTTCCGCCTCTTTTGACACTGCACCCTGTAACACTGCCCGTTTTATCTCATCATTCATGCAAAGCAGCTCGTGAATTGCTATCATGCCCTTAAACCCTGTGTTATTACACTTTTTGCACCCGCTGCCCCTGGAAAAACGTATCTTACCGTTTTTAATATCTGTTTCCACATCATGAATAAATAACGTGAAAAACTCAAGTTCCTCCCATCCCGGAGTATATTCCACCTTACAGCCGGGACAAACTACTCTGACCAGTCTTTGCCCCAGTATGGAGACCAGTGTTGAAGACAACAGAAACGGCCTGATTCCCATATCAAACAGTCTGGCTATGGCTGACGCTGCATCATTGGTATGAAGCGTTGTAAAGAGCAGGTGGCCGGTTAATCCAGCCGTTAATGCCACCGAGGCGGATTCATGATCCCGCATTTCACCAAACATTATAATGTCAGGGTCCTGCCTTAGTGCCGCTTTTATCCCCTTACTGTACGATGTTTCCCTTGAATCATCAGACCCTACCCGTACCTGTGATACCCCGTCAATCAAATACTCAGGGGGGTCCTCAAGTGTTAGTATGCTGATGTCTTCACGGTTTAGGTAATCAAGGGTTGAGTAAAGCGTGGTGCTCTTACCAGAGCCCGTAGGCCCAGTCACTATCACAATCCCTGAGGACATAGAGCACACGATTCGATACTTCTCGATAAGGTTTTTAAACATACCAAGTTTTTCAAATGTAGGCACTACCTCAGCCTGAATTAAAATCCGTAACACCATCTTATCACCATAAACAGTAGGAATTACGGCTATTCTTAAGTCTGCCTCAATGTCTTTGTCCTCATAATAAACCCGCTTTCGGTCATCCACTATCATGTTTGGCACATGTGAATCTTTAAACCTGAAAAAATTCTTCAAACCCCTTACAAACGCAGCATTCAGTGTCTTTGGCAAACCAGGCTGTTCTATCAATATGCCGTCTATACGGAAACGGATTCTGAGATTGTGCTTTGAGGGTTCGATATGAATGTCTGAAGCGCAGGAATCTAATGCTCTCATTAAAAGCTGCATAAAAATATTCATATTGTGGTTTGATGAGTAGTACTTAGTGCCAACAGTAAGAACATCGGTAGCAGCCGAGGATTCCACTACAACTTTTTGTGATAATGATACGGCATCTTTATTGTCATAAACATGCGGAATAAACTCCAATATTTCATTTAAGCTGGCAAAAGCAAATTCCACGCTCAACGTACGTTTAGTCTTGTCACCGCAGGCAGCCAAAGAACTTGTTATTTCTCTTGCCATGTAGTTTTTAATCTTTTGCATATTTTTTATATCAAATTCAGAAATAATACATTGGTAAACCACTGTTGATGGCTCTCCCTGGTACTTCTTATAAGGAATAAATCTGTTTTCCATTAAAGTCTTCTGTGAAAAAGTGAAAAACAGTTCAGGGTCAACCTCCGACATATCCGGCTTGATGCGCGGTATGTTGTTTTGTTTTGCTATGGTTTTAAGGAGTGTCTCTTCACTAATTAGTTTCAGGTCTTCTATTAAGAGAGTGCCAAGTTTCTTTTGAGGATTAACTTTCTGAATTTCTAAAACTTTTCTTAGTTGATCTTTAGTTATTTTCCTGTTAATAACAAGGTATTCACCAAGCGGGACATTTATCTTATTTAGTTGGATAAAAGATATTAACTGGTTGGATGTTAATATCTTTAATTCTATAAGTACGCTGCCCAAAAGGGCTACCTCGCCCTGTTCTCTTAACTGATTTTGTCTCTGCAGGGCCGACATCAGCTGCTTTTTGTTAATGACTCCGGAGTCAATCAGCATTTCACCGATTCGCCTCCTCCGCTCCGTTGCCATGTTTTATCCTGTTCTGAAGTGCAGCTCATATGTGCTTTTTGAACTTATGTCCAGGGCATTTAGAGACTCTATAATCTTAATCATACCGGTCTCTTTGCCTGACTTGTTGCAATTAGCACATTCCTTATATCCGTCCGGTGAGTGGGCAAAGCGTATGAAGACATCGTCGCCTTTGACTGTTTCTGACACGATTTTACACGTATCCTCGCCCTTGACTCTTTTTATTCGTACAACATGATCCAAATTAAGCAGCTCGAAATGCTCCGTTATTATCCACATAAACGCAGACCTCCCCATTTATAAACTAACCCGCCTGTTCCACATCAAAACCCAAGACCTTTCACATATGGAATAGCCGTTATCACACTATACATGACAACCCACAGATTCTAATAAAAAACATATTGTATTGTCAAATTGCCATCTCCTGATGTAAAATTGTGGACATCATGTTTGCCATAGGTTGAAAATGCTTTAATAAAGGGGTTGATTTGTTTACAGCAGTGAAGGAGGAGGCTCTTTGCGGCAGATATAGCCATTGTCTGTCATATTATCTGAGTGCTGTCATTGAAGTCTCTAAGGCTGTACAACGTGAAGTTGAACTTGAAAGCATTCTTAGCGTAATTGTTGAACATACTGCCGTTGTAATGGAGGCTGACAGATGTACGGTTTTTGTTTATGACGACGAAAAGGAGGAGCTGTGGAGCTATGTTGGAAAGGGCCTGAATCAAAATGAAATCAGATTTCCTGTAACTTACGGAATAGCCGGATATGCAGCAAGAACCCGCCAAAAAGCGAATATTCCTGATGCTTATGATGATGAAAGGTTTAATAAAGAATTTGATTTAAAAACAGGCTACAGGACGCGCTCCGTACTGTGCCAGCCAATGATTAATAATGAGGAAACACTGGTTGGAGTTTTGCAGGTAATTAACAAAAAAGACGGATTACATTTTGACGAAAACGACGAGATGCTGATTGAATCTTTAGCAGCTCATGTGTCAATTGCGATTGAACGGGCTTTTTTAACGGAACATTATATAGAAAACAAAAAAAATCAGGAAATGATGAATCTCTCTCATGACATCCAGATGGGAATGCTTCCAAATGATTTTTCAGTCAGCAAATACGTTGAAATACACGCCTTCATCTCTCCTACAAAAGAGGTAGGGGGGGATTTTTACGATTTCCACTTTATTGCCGAAAATCTGCTGTGCTTTACCATTGGGGATGTCTCCGACAAGGGCGTACCAGCCGCTTTATTTATGATGATGGTTAAGACGCTGTTCAGGGCTCTTTCCAAAAAATATACAAATCCGGCAGATATCCTGAAGGCTATAAACAGTGAAATTGCAGAGGATAATGAGACAATGATGTTTGTAACCATGTTTGTGGGAGTTCTGGATATAAACACAGGTAAACTATTATATTGTAGTGGTGGGCATAATCCTCCGTTTATACTGACTGGAGGGGGTACTGCTGTGGAGTTAGAAACAGATATGGGCCCGGCTCTGGGACTTATGAGTGATGCAAATTTTAAGGAAAACACTGTCACACTTGACAAAGATAATGTTATATTCACATACACAGACGGTGTGGATGAGGCTAAGGATGGAGACGGTAAGATGTTTACGTTAAAACGTCTTAAACATTCACTGTGCAGAGCTCATATCGGCTCATTAAAGGCACTGAATGACAGTGTGTTGGCAGAGGTTGGAGTATTTACAAAAGCTGCCCCGCAATCTGACGACATAACCATATTGTCTGTTAAATACCTTGGCAACACAGTTTGACTATGATAGATATGCCTGATAACGACAACTATGAACTTACAGTATCGGCTGTGGTAGAAAATATACCGGTCATTTTGAAATTTACAAAGGGTATTTTGAATGAGCTGGGCTTTAACAAACATGACTCTTTTGACGTGCAAACGGCTGTGGATGAGGCATGTATAAATATAATAAACCACGGGTATGAAAAAGAGGAAAGTGGTGATATTTGCATTAAAGTTAATAACAGTGTGGCTGACATTGTGATTTCAATACAAAGTTACGGGAAACCCTTTGACCCTGAAACTGCAGCCAAACCCGATTTAACATCACAAGTATCTGAAAGGAGGATTGGCGGCCTTGGAGTTTATCTTATACAGCAGCTTATGGATAAGGTCAGTTACCATTACTCTGATAACGTAAGTACACTTACAATGATAAAACACAGAAATGTTTGACTATAACAAACTATAAAAGGGGGAATTTTTATGAAATTTGATTCTAAAAAAGACAAGGAAGGGAATCTCTGTTTTGATTTTAAAAAACAAAACGATGTTTTGGTAGTAACTATGTCGGGAAGCATGGACAGCCAGAGCGCCTCTGAGTTTGCTAAGGTCATTGACGAAAAGCTCAACTCAGGTGAAAATGTTTTCATAGTGAATCTTAATTCTCTTGAGCATTTAAGCAGCGCCGGTTTGAGAAATATCGTAATAGTCTTAAAGAAACTTGATACGATGGGTAAAAAAATGTTCTTTGTTTCCTCAAATGAAGATGTTAACAGGATATTTAAAATGGCAGGGCTGTATAACAGCCTCATCAAGATTTTTGATTCTGATGAGGCAGCTTATAACGCCATCAAATGACGGCAAAGCAGGATAAGGGATTGAAAAAATTTGAAAAAGTGCCATTTGCGGATTTAAGGGCGCAGTATCTTTCAATTAAAGGAGAGATGGATGCGGCGATAGAAAGCGTAATAATGGACAGTGCCTTTATTGGCGGCAAGCACGTTAAAGATTTTGAGGAGAGTTTTGCCAAATATACTAAAGCAAAACACGCTATAGGAGTGGGAAACGGAACCGATGCCCTCTCAGTCTCTCTGAAATGCCTCGGAGTTGCCGCAGGAGATGAGGTCATAGTACCGGCAAACAGTTTTATTGCCACCTCTGAGGCCGTCACTGCAATAGGTGCAAAAATTATCTTTGTTGATTGCAACCCTAAAACTTACAACATTGATACCGATAAACTCTCAAGTGCAGTTACCAGAAAAACGAAAGCCATTATCCCTGTTCATTTGTACGGCCAGCCAGCCGATATGGATAAAGTTACGGGCTTTGCAGAGGCTTATAACCTGTACGTGATAGAGGATGCCGCTCAGGCTCACGGAGCGCTTTATAAAGGCAGAGCGGTTGGTACGTTAGGACACGCCGCTTGTTTTAGTTTCTTCCCCGGTAAAAATCTCGGCGCTTACGGAGATGCCGGCGCTGTAACCACAAATGATGATAACCTTGCCGTTAAGATAAAGATGTACGCTAACCACGGCAGAGTGGATAAATATAACCACGAGTTTGAGGGCATAAACAGCCGCCTTGACGGCCTTCAGGCTGCTATATTAAATGTTAAATTGAGGCATTTAGATAGCTGGACACTTAGAAGACGCCAAATTGCGGATATTTATAATGAGAAACTAAAAGACATAGTTATAACCCCCTGGGTTTTGCCCGATGCCACTCACGTCTATCATCTGTATGTGATTCAGGTACATGGTGACAGACAACAACTTATAAAACATCTCTCTGAACATGGCATCTCAACCGGTATTCACTACCCAACTGCGCCTCCTTTTCTTAAAGCCTACGGTTACCTTTCCCATAAGCCGGAGGACTTTCCGGTTTCATTTGGTTTAAAAGACAAAATACTAAGTTTACCCATACATGGGGATATGACAGATAAAGAAGCGCACTACGTGACTGATGTTATAAGGGATTTTTATAATGCAGGTTGAAGCCTCTAACGCCTCATCTGATTTAGAGAATATATTGTGAAACAGGTACTGATGCGAGGCGGTGAGGTGTTTGTTGAAGATGTGCCGGCACCTGTGGCAGCCCCCGGCTTTGTAGTTGTAAAAACAGCTTTTTCGGCAATTTCAGCAGGGACAGAGTTAACCGGCATCAAACACGGAGCAACTCCACTGTGGGAGCGTGCGCTAAGAGAGCCGGAAAAAATAAAGCAGGCTGTCGGTATGGCAGCCCAAATAGGCATAAAAAACACATACTCTTTGATTATGGATAAACTCAACAGCGGAAACCCTGCCGGATACTCTCTTTCCGGTACGGTTATAGAAACTGGTCAGGGTGTAAATGAGTTTACTGTTGGAGACAGAGTGGCCTGTGGCGGAAACAAGTATGCGTATCACAGTGAGGCCATAACAGCTCCTCAAAATCTCGTTGTAAAAATTCCTGACGGCTTAGGAATGCCACAAGCATCAACAGCAACAATTGGAGCAATTGCACTTCAGGGAGTTCGCAGGGCAGCGCCCACAATTGGAGAGGTATTTTGTGTCATAGGGCTTGGCATACTTGGACAGTTGACAGCTCAAATTTTAAAAGCAAACGGCTGTGTGGTTATCGGTACTGATGTTGACCCTCAAAGGACAGCTCTTGCCATGACCCTTGGAATGCAGTACGCTTTAGAGCCTGAACACGGAGCAGCTGCCGGTGTGGATGCGATAAAGCGCCTAAGTAACGGGCCTGGCGTTGACGGAGTTATAATTACGGCCTCATCTGTCTCTGATAGTATAATTTCAACCGCGTTTAAGATGTGCAGAAAAAAGGGACGCGTTGTGCTTGTAGGAGACGTGGGGCTTAATCTTAACAGGGGGGATTTTTACGAAAAAGAGCTGGATTTTTTTATCTCGGCCTCCTATGGACCGGGCAGATATGACGGCATGTATGAGGAAAAGGGACTTGATTATCCGATAGGGTATGTCAGGTGGACTGAAAACCGGAATATGTCAGAGTTTCTGCGCCTTGTTGCCGCAGGCCTTATAACGCTTGATCCGCTTATATCTGCAACATTTCCGCTTAATGAGGCAAAACACGCTTATGAGGAATTAAAAAGGCCGGAGAGTAAACCGCTTATTATTCTTTTATCATATCCTCAAACCGATACTCTTGCAGTAAGCCGGGTGGTATTTAACCATTCAGCAAAACCTATGAAAGGTAACCGGATACAAATAGCCATTGCCGGATGCAGTAAATTTGCACGTGCCGTACATTTGCCTAATTTGAGGGAGTTAAAAAACCTTTATCACTTACGAGCAATTATGAACAGAACCGGTCTTGTTGCAAAAAACTCGGCAAAACAATTCGGAGCAGAGTACTCAACGACAGATTACAATGCGCTTCTAAAAGACGAAACCATAGATTCAGTTTTAATTGCAACAACGCACAATCTTCATGCTAAAATGGCTTATGATGCGCTTTGTGCCGGAAAGCACGTTTTTGTGGAAAAACCTCTTGCTCTGACAAGGGAGGAACTATCGCGTTTTACCGATTTCTATCAAACAGATTCTCAGTTATCGCCTAAACCCATACTTATGGTTGGTTTTAACAGGCGGTTTTCTCCCCACATTCAAAAAATTAAAAAGCTGACAGAGAAGCGTACCAGTCCTTTGATAATAACCTACCGGATAAATGGCGGATTCGTTGCCCCGGATAATTGGATACAAACCCCGGAGGGTGGAGGACGAAACCTCGGGGAGGCCTGCCACATTTATGATATCTTCACATTTCTAACCAACTCACCTGTAAAAACCATAGAGGCAATGTCTGTCTCCCCGCTTGCCGGATATTATATGAGAAATGATAATTTTACAGCCGTTATGAGGTTTGAGGATGGCTCTCTTTGTACACTAACTTATACGTCTATGGGCAGCAGTGACTATCCCAAGGAGCGTATGGAGGTGTTTTTTGATGGTAAGACGGTTTTATTAGACGATTATAAAAGCACACAGATATATGGGACTCCCTCTGCGGTGTTAAAAACAAAAACAGCAGAAAAAGGCCACAAAGAGGAACTGACAGCCTTTGCTAAGGCTTTTTCAACTGCTGATACTGTTTGGCCAATTGAGTTTTGGCAACTCTTGCAGGCAACCGATATAGCACTGAGAGTTGAGGAGCTTATCACCTGATACCAACTTGAGACCGTTGCAAAAATCATTTTTCAGCCAAAACTTTACAAAAAACACAATTGTAAATATACCAAAATTCAAAAAGATATTCATATTGATTATTTAAAAGGATGAGATTGCCACGCCCCCTGCGGGGGCTCGCAATGACGATAAATAATAGTTTTTACTGTGTTTTTTATTCGTCATTGCGAGGAGCGATAGCGACGTGGCAATCTCAGCCTTTAAAAATAATTAACGTAATTATGCATATCGCTATAAGAGTTTTTTTATTGTGAAAATTCAAAATATCGAATTATGCAACGGTCTCAAGTAGCTACAGTTGCGAGATCCTTAATATGTAAACAGATATAAGCACCAGCGATAAGCAGCTTCAAAACTCATACCGAGTTGCACTCATAAAAATTTTAACCACAGATGGACACAGATACACACAGATAAATTAAATAATAATCTGTAGTTTATTCGTTTTTTGTTAATCTACTTTTTTGACGGCAAATTGGTATTATTTGCTTTCACGTAGCAGTTTATACTCAATACTATCAAGAAGCGCCTGCCATGAGGCCTCAATTACATTTTCACTAACGCCAACCGTGCTCCATTTCGTGGCGTCATCGCCGGATTCAATCAACACCCGCACGCCGGTAGCAGTCCCCAATCCGGACTGAAGCACCCTTACCTTGTAGTCAAGCAACTTGACGGACTTCAGCTCAGGATAGTGCTTATCAAGCGCTTTTCTTAACGCCTTGTCAAGAGCATTTACAGGACCGTTTCCCTCTGACACGGTGTGAACAATCGTACCATCTTCATTGGCTTTGGCTGGTAGCCTGAGTTTGACCGTTGCCTCGCACAGGCAGTCCTTGTCCCGTCCCCACTTTTCCACTATCACTCTGAATCCTAAAAGTTCAAACGCCTCAGCATAGTGGCCAGTCATTTTTTTAATCATAATTTCAAAAGATGCCTCGGCAGCTTCAAACTGGAACCCCTGGTTTTCCAGAGTCTTAAGCTTGTGCAAAAGCCCTGATGCCTCATCATCTATTTTTAAGCCAAACTCCTCGGCTTTCCGCATAATTGTGCTTTTTCCGGCCAAATCTGAAACCAGTATCCGCTGAGTATTTCCTACTGACTCAGGACTTATATGCTCATAGGTGCTGGAACACGCCCTGATAGCGCTTACGTGTATTCCCCCTTTATGGGCAAAAGCACTGTCGCCAACAAACGGCTGCCTCTTTACGTGGCTTTGATTAGCTATCTCAGTAACAAAACGGGAAATCTCTCGTAGTTTTTTCAGCTTATTGTCATCAATACAACGAATCTTACGTTTAAGTTGCAGGTTTGGTATGATTGAGCACAGATTGGCGTTTCCGCATCTTTCCCCAATACCGTTAATTGTGCCCTGAACCTGCTTTACGTTAGCCAAAACTGCCTCTAACGTGTTAGCAACTGCACAGTCGGAGTCGTTATGGGCATGAATGCCAAGTTTTACAGCGGTTTTTGCTCTGACATCCCGTGTAATCAGCCGTATATCGTCAGGCAGACAGCCGCCGTTTGTTTCACAAAGCACTATACAGTCGGCTCCGGCATCCTCAGCAGCTTTGATACACTTAAGCGAGTATTCGGAATTACACAAATAACCCTGATAAAAGTGCTCAGCGTCAAAAAATACGGTTTTCCCGTGCTTTTTAAGATACGTTATCGAGTCGTGGATTAGTTTCAGGTTGTCATCAAATGTGATTTTAAGCGCCTCCGTAACATGTAAATCCCACGTTTTCCCAACAATTGTAACAACCGGTGTTTCAGCCTCAAGGAGATGTTTAATGTTAGTATCCTTATAGACCGGGTGTCCGTGTCTGTGAGTGCTGCCAAATGCCGCTATGCGTGCAGTTTTTAGTTTAAGCTTTCTTACCTCTTTAAAATAGTCAACATCACGGGGATTGGAGCCTGGCCATCCTCCCTCGATAAAGGGAATCCCAAATTCGTCAAGTGCCACGGTTATCCGTAACTTATCCTCCACAGAAAACGACACGTCCTCAGACTGAGCACCGTCCCTGAGCGTTGTGTCATAAATTTCTACTGCATCCATAGCCTTTTTTTATAACACATTACGTGCGGTAAAATAAAGAGGCGCCAATTCACTTTCAAAAAGCTAAATTGCTATAATGTCTTAGGAGTTGTCACAATATGATGAAAAAAAGACATACACTTAGCCTTTATGAATTTAATCTTCTGGTAAAAGAAGTGCTTGAGCATACGTTTGCCAAAAGCTATCTGATAACGGCAGAGATTGCCTCGTTAAATGTTGATGCCCGCGGGCATTGCTATATGGAACTGGTGGAAAAAGACGAGGGTGGAATACGGGCTAACGCCTCAGCCAGGATTTGGGCGTCGTCTTATAAATTAATCAAAGCAGAGTTTGAAAATGCAACAGGGGCTGCGCTTTCAAAAGGGCTAAAGATACTCCTTGAGGCAACCCTAACGTTTCATGAAAGATACGGTCTAAGTTTAATAATTAAGTGGATAGACCCGTCATATACGCTGGGTGAGATGGCAAGGAAAAAGCGTGAAATTCTTCAGAGGCTTGAGGCTGAGGGCATATTAGACCGCAACAAGTCGTTAGCTCTGCCACTTGTGATACAAAAAATAGCGGTGTTCTCTTCTAAAGGAGCAGCAGGGTTTGAGGATTTTATGAGGCATCTGCAGTCAAATCCGTACGGGTACATATTTCACGTGACTCTGTATGAGACCGTCATGCAGGGGGACCGTGTGGAGGAGTCCTTTGTTGACTCACTCAGAAGGAGTCAGGCTCTTGCCGAACAAATAGATGTTGTTGTAATCGTACGAGGCGGGGGGGGAGCAGTTGAGCTGGATGCTTTCAATAGTTACTTAATCGGCAGAGGCATAGCACTTTTGGCCATTCCGGTTATATGCGGGGTAGGACATGAGCGGGATCGCTCTGTAATAGATGAGGTTAGCCACTTATCGGTAAAGACTCCCACGGCGGCGGCGGCTTTTATCATAGAGAGAACAAGAGCTTTTGAGGAGACTCTTGACAGCAGACTTAATGAGTTGGTTCTAACAGTCAGAGAAAGAGACAGCAGGCTTAACACTGAGCTGATTACGCTTTCCAGGACTCTTGAGCATGGAGCCTCAGCTGCAATTTTAAGAGGCAGATATGCAATTAAATCCTACAGTACATCTCTCTATGTCACTCTTAAAATTGTGCAACGGCACAGAAATCATGTCACAGTGCTTAGCGAAAAGTTTAAAACTATAGCGGTTGGTGATTTACGCGCTCTTAAGGCTAAACTTAGTTACCTCAGAAGCCGGCTTGAATTATCACTTAAACAACTGGTTAACAGACAACAGGAGAGATTAAAGATGTTAACAACATCTGCAGCTAACTTAAATCCTGAAAATGTGCTAAAACGAGGCTACAGTATAACTATGGGTGAGGGAGGACTGCTCATAAAAACAGCAGACCAGGTAAGAGAGGGAATGAAACTTCAGACAGTTTTATCCTCCGGACAGATAGAGAGCACGGTGACAGGCACTATCAGTGCCTCAGCACCAATAATTAATACTAAAGAGGGTTAAACAAATGAAAAAGGAAAAAAAATACTCAGAAGCCATACAAGAAATTGAGGGTATAATAACTGAAATTGAAAATGAAACCATAGATGTTGATTTACTTACAGAAAAAGTCCGGACAGCTGTCGGCCTTATAAAGTTGTGCAAATCGAGACTGAGAAGCACCGAGGAGGAATTGGAAAATGTGCTGAAAGAATTTGAGAAACCCGATGAGCCTGATAAACCAGATGAATCCGGAAAGAACCCTAAAAGAAAAACTCAGGCTGAGGAAAAGAACTCATTATTCACATAAGCCAAAGAGTTGAAAAATCAGCGGCATTAAATATATCATAACAATGTATTTGTTCAATTTCAGGAGGGATGATTGTAATGGAAAAGCAAAACATAAACATAAAAGAAATAAGGGAATTGGCACAGAAATTTTCCACTGTTGAGATAGAAACCTGTATAACCCAGCAACTGCAAGAGGGTATAAATGAGTGCAAACTCGGAGGCCCCGCAGACCACGTCATCAACGAACTCTCAAAAGCAGAATATGTAAGCAACAGAATGGCAGACGGCGTATCTGTCGTTGACGCTATGAGAGAACTCGCCAAAAAAATCCGCAATGTTCAGAGCGGATTTGAAAACGGCAGTTAACCGACAGCATACATCTGCCCAACCTGGTTATTCTAAACCCTCAATTTTAATTAACCCTGATAGCTGGCTCAACATCCGGACGCTTGTTCTTTAAGTTCTGGTTACCCTTTAAATCCTGGTCAAGAGGTTGCGCGCCCTTCTGGGCAGAGTTACTTACCCATATCTGTACTCGAGTGTTTCTTTGCCAGTCTCCGGGGGCCTGTATGAATATCATACAGTTTTTATAGGGTTTTATAAATGTTAAAACTGTTGACTTCTTTGCAAAGGATGAGACCACAAAATCCCAGCCGTTTTTTGGCATACTTATTCTGAAAAATTTTATAATTGATTCTGTTGTTACATTACCGCGATAAACAAGAGTGCCGCCGCTAAAGTTGGTTGTATTGATAATTATAGATTCATCCTGCACAATCTCAAGTTCAGTCGGTACTTCTACATCTTCAAAATTGGTACCCATCAAAGACAAATGCGAAGGCTCTGCAGGCGCTTCAGTTGCAGAAGTGCCCTGTTCTGAGGTTTCCTGTCTGACCGTTGTCTTATTAAAACACCCGCTTGCAAAAAACACCACAATTAATGGAACAGCCATCAGAAACTTTTTAAACAACATACACTCACCCCCCTGATAAATTATCGTGGCAAAATCATAACACATTCTTCTTTAATAAATAAACCTGACGCACATGTCAGCTCAGGAACTTTACAATTGGCAAAAGCTCAATTAACCTCTCTTTGATTATATAGTCAGCAGCTGTAAGAGTCTCTATTGATCTGTAACCATAGGCGGCAGCCACGGTTTTTGTGCCGGCGCGTTTTCCGGCCTCAATGTCAAAGGAACTATCCCCTACGACAATGGTCTCGCTCTGTGTTGTGCCGCAAAGCTCCATTGCTTTTAGTACAGGCATAGGAGACGGCTTACATTTGGCAAAAGAATCGTGACCAAATACATATCTGAAATGCTTTGACATATTAAGCCTGTCTATGACAAGTTTTGACATCGCCTCAGTCTTATTACTTACCACTACCATATTGAATGAGGAAAGCGCTGACAGAGTTTCCTCCACCGTATCAAATGCCCTGGTGTTGTCCAGCATGTGGGTTTCGTAGTGAGAAAGAAATGTTTTTAAAACAGACTCTTTTTTATGGAGAAGACCGCTGCCAATCGCTCTTTCAACCAATTTCCCTACGCCCTCGCCAACCAGACTGACCACAGCAGATGAATTCAAAGGCTTAAGCCCCACCGTGGCTATTGCATGATTTAGCGAGGCAGCTATATCCTCTATTGAATCTATTAAGGTGCCATCCAAATCAAAAACAATTAATTTAAGTCCCACAGTTACCGCCTAACGTCCTGTTTTCATCAATCTTTCGTATTTTTCAATCCCAATGCACTCCTTAGCAGCAGGACACCACTGGATACACGTTGGTTTCATTTCTCTTGTTAAGAGAGCATTGCAACTTTTGCAGTTCATTTCATTTTCATCAGACCATATCTCGTTAGAAAAACCGCAATGCACACACAGAAGTTGCTCAGGATACGGTTTGGTGATCTCTTTGCTTCCAGGACAGGTTTCCTTCATAGAATCCTCACTGTTTGTACCCTTTATCTTGTAGCGGTTTATCGTTTTCAAATATCATGTTTTTTCTTGAGCCGTCAGGGTAGGTAAGCACTCCGGGGCCGTTTTTCTTATCGTCCTTAAATTCCCCCTCATAGCTGCTTGCATCAGTATAGGTGTAGGTACCGTGGCCATCTTTTTTCCCGTCTTTAAATGCACCAGTATAAATTATCCCTGAGGGGTCTGTATATGTTCCCTTACCGCTCATTTTTCCATCTTGAAAATCCCCCTCATATTTGGTGCCGTTAGGCCACGTGTACAAACCGTTTTTCATCTTTCCATCGGCAAACTCTCCGGTAAATTTCATTCCCTCTTTCCACGTAAATTCGCCGTGCCCGTTTTGCTTATCATCTTTGTAATCTCCGGCGTACTTGTTGCCGTTAGCAAACGTATAGACGCCTTGTCCATCCCTTTTACCGCCTTTAAACGAACCTGCATACTTGCTGCCATCAGCAAAGTTATATACTCCTGAGCCCTCAGGGGCTCCGTTTTTAAACTCCCCGGCATACTTTGATTTATCGGCAAACTCTAAGATGCCCTCCCCGTTTCTACAATCCCCCTTTAAACACTCTGAAAATACATCTCCACACATAACCGTTATCACTATTAACACCAACAGAATATTTACTGCTATTTTCATTTTTACCTCCTAACTATCTATTCTCTAAAACTACAAAAAACATAATATACTCTAACATAAAGAATAAACTTATTTTAATTCATTTTCCGTAACGACACGATTTTTGCCGGTGTTTTTAGCCATGTAAAGAGCCCTGTCCGCCCTTTCTGTCGTTGCATCAGACTTTTCACCATCGCGAAATATACTGACCCCCACACTAACCGTAAATGACAACGCTTTACCCTCAAAAGCACCGTCGAGTTTGTACCGGGAACTCTCCACAGATTTGCATATAGCGGTTGCCCTCTTTGCGGCATTCTTTAATGAGGTATCAGGCAGAATCACTACAAACTCCTCTCCGCCATATCTGGCAAAAAAATCCTCTTTTCTGATATGCTCCCTGCACACTTGCACCATTGCCACCAGTGCTCTGTCTCCGGTCTGATGCCCATAAGTGTCATTTATGCTCTTAAAGTTGTCTATATCAATCATAAGCATCGAAAACCCTATCCCGTTTACCGTGTTGGCATCCATAAGTTTACGCATATAACTTTCATAAGCCATGCGGTTATACACTCCGGTTAAACCATCCAGCAGGGAGTCTGTACGCGCCTTCATTAAATCCTCTCTAAGGGCTGATACCTCCCGCGTAAGTTCATCTAACTGTTTGGAATCTGCCGTTTCCTTTTGTCTTATCGCATCCTGAATATGCTCAACCTCATTTCGTATTTCCTCTTTTATTTTTTTTATGTCATCAAGCAGGGTTATTTTACCTATCTTTTCGCTCCGCTCATACACCCTCCGGTTAAAGTCCATGTTACCGGTCTCAAGCGCAGATATCCCCTTTGACAGTAGATCAATGATAGTTTTATATTCGGATTCTCTCTCTTTGAAATAAATCTTTTTACTTTCTATGAATGAGATTATTGTTTCTTTACTTTTTTCAAAAACACTCTGAAGACGTTTTACCTTTTCCTCCTTAGAAACATCCTCTGAGAGCGCATCCATCTTACCTTTGAATTTATCGGAATCTATTTCCTTTATATCAAAAGAAAAGTCTTTTAAAAATACTAACAATGTTTTAACAGCCTGTATAAGAAACCTCTTCTGTTCACCCAGACATGTTAATTTCTCAGCTAACTCTTCATTTTTTTCAGCGAGACTCTCAACCGTGGCTTCACCACAATCATCATCCCTCTTTTTAGAAAATAATCCCATATTTGACTCCTATATTTTTAACATGTCGATTGTTGTTGCAATGTCGGTTTAACTTCCCTTTACCGTACTGTCTTATCTTGTCACTTAAACACTTCACGAGTCAAATTTAAATCCCATCCTGATTACATCAATGCAAGCTGCAACAACAGCGGGGTCATATAAAATACCGTTGTTTTTTGTTATCTCCTCAACGGCTCTTTCAACTCCGAGAGCTGCTCTGTAGGGTCTGTGGAATGCCATTGCCTCAACCACGTCGGCAACACACATAATCCTTGCCTCAATCAATATCTCATCTGCCTTTAAACCAGCCGGGTAACCTGTGCCATTTAGTCTTTCATGGTGTTGAAGCACGATGTTTGCAACAGGCCCCGGGAATTCTATGTCTTTCAGAATATCATAACCGACCTTTGAATGGGTTTTAATCAGGGCAAATTCGATTTTATTTAACTGCCCGGGTTTACTCAGTATTTCAGAGGGAATAGCGATTTTCCCCAAATCGTGTATTATACCGGCAAGCTCAATGCAATCTGTTACATCATCGGAAAGCTCCATCTTCTGGGCAATTCTTACCGCAAGTAGTGATACACGGCGCTGATGTCCTGCCGTGTAAGGGTCCTTAGCCTCAACAGCGTGTGACATCGCCTCTACCACATCTTTTATGTTTCTGTTGAGCCGCTCTATGCTTTGCTGCTGCTGCTCTTCAGCCCTTTTACGCACTATTACACTGGCCAGTGCATTAGAGACAGCGCTTAGAATCTCCTTCTCGCTTGCATCGTCAGTGTGCCCTGTTCGCAGGTATATGTTAAGGACTCCAAGGGTTTTATCATTATAAACTAAGGGGGTGCAGTAGTGGCCATGCGGTGACATCCCGGTATATTTGATAGTGTGGCCGTCATCTGTTGTATTAGTAAAGATTATTTTCTGCTCAAGAGCCGCCAGTCCGCAGTGGCAAACACCAAAGGGAACTCTCTCGCATTGTTTTATATTTTCATCGGGAAGGCCCCTTTGTGCCTTAAGAACAAGCTCTGCCGGGTTGCCCTCTGTAAGAAATATTGCACCCTTGTTTTCAAACGTTAACCACGGCATGGACATTATTAAATTAATCGCCTCATCGAGGTAGTCTTTGATATCTATATTTTCCAGGGATTTCCTTAGTAACGAGGCTATGACCGATTGTATCCGGTAGTTATGGCGAAGTTTCTTTTCTGCCTCCCACCGCTCATGTATCTCGTTTCTGAGAGCCTGTTCGGTCTTACTCAGCCTTAAAATATTTTTTACCATACCCTTCAATTCGTATATATTGAAAGGTTTGGTTAAAAACGCTATAGTACCCCAGTCAAAACACCTCTCAATGTAGTCATCACTGGTGTGCCCTGAGAGCACTATTATGGGACACACGTTTTGAGGGGATATTGTTTTTAACTCCTCCAAAAACTCCACTCCGTCCATGCCGGGCATTTTCATATCCAGCACAATAAGTGACGGTTGTTGTTTCTTGCAGAAGTTCAATGCCTCGATACCATTTATAGCTGTTACTATCTCATAACCTTCCCGTTGCAGTATCTTATTAATTGCTATCCGCACACTTTCGTCATCGTCAATGACCATTATTATGTCTTTCAACGCATCCATAGCCACACTGTATTTAAGTATAACTTTTTATCCTCTGTTACGCAATAAGTATAAACCTTTATTGTCAGATAATAATGAAAATATTTTCATAGGCTCATATCTGCCTACTTTATAAAGACCGGTGTGTGCAGCTCTATCTCAGAGGCAAGCTCTTTCATATCTCTGTTATTTAGAGCAACACAGCCTGCTGTCCAATCAGTTTCACCCCCGCCATGGATCATTATGAGGCTGCCCAGCGGTGTGTTTTGCGGAGGAACTTCTCTGTGTTCAATTGCCTCTGTTATCCTGTTGTAATCTTTAATGCAGATTCTGCCGTCTGTGAGGCCTCGCCAGGCATCCATCTGGTTTGGGTAACTAATCAAAAGAGACGGAAGCCCCTCCCCTGTGTCCGGATCTCTGCCGTAGCGGCTTACTGGATTTATATCGGCTATGTAGTAAATCCCCTCAGGGGTCCTTCTGTCGCCTTTAACTCGCTTCGGAAAAATATCATCATTGTAAATGATATTGAATTTGTCATCGTAAAACCATACAAGTGCTGTTGAAAAAATAATTTTATCCCTTGATTTGTACTGATTGTCTCTTTTTACCCATTTCCCTGAGATTGACTCATAGACGGTTATATTTTTGGTGTCTTTGTCTACAAAAACAACGGCTCTGGCTTTTTGTGCATCAGGAAATTTAGCCAGTGGTTTTTCATACATTTTAAATCCGTTATCTTTCATTAACACAAGACACGCTCTGGGTTGGAACGTTAACTTTGTGCTGAGTCTCTTGCCTGAAAAATCTCCAAGTCCCACGTTATAGCGCTTTTTTTCACTCCATGTGTTGTTGTTTTTTTCATATAAAATTAGAATTCTTGTTTCCTTGTTGACCAGTATTTTTTTGTTTGAATTTGATGAATTAAAAAACACCTCCTCTGTTCGTTCATACGTTGAATCAACATAGGTTTTATTGTTGCTGAGGTCTTTTTGCTTTAACCAAAACGAGCTGCCGTTAATTTTTATTTCAAACCACTGAAATCCCTCAGACTGAGTGCTGTTAACCGGCTGTATTTCCATATTTTTAAGAAGATTAAATGATACAGGTGCGTCCTCTGACGGCTCTGTATGGACAGGCAATATATCAACAGATATGCGGTAAAATCCGGAAAAACTCTCCACCGGCTGTGCTACGGCTTGAGGACAATTTAAGATGCAGCATGCGACACTGATAAGGCACGCTGCAACACAAAGCCCTGTACCAAATGGTTTTATATAAAAACCAATTGTAGTGCTTTTCTCAAATCTTACAATCATACTAATCCTAAATTAAACATAACTGCATCAAACCACTCTCTGGTGCTATCTCTTAAGCCCTATTACTGTTTGTAACATCTCATCCGTTGTCTGAATAGACTTGGAGTTAGCCTCGTATGCCCTTTGGTCTGTAATCATGGTGACAAACTCAGAACCGAGGTCAACGTTGCTTTGCTCCAGTGCACCTGCATCTATGCTTCCAAGGCCGCTTGTCTGTGCCGTGTTAATTATAGCATCACCGGAGCTGGGAGTTGAGCTAAACATATTTGCTCCGTCTTTTTTGAGCCCGTTTGGATCATTAAATCTGGCTAAAGCAAGCTGCCCAATGACTTTCGTCTGGCCGTTTGTATATGTGGCGCTTATTTTGCCGTAACTATCAAAGGCGATGCTTGTGAATGTTCCTGAGGAGTTTCCATCCTGGCTAACATCAAGAACCTGTGAACTTACTGCTAATTGCTCCGTTGTATTTGCCCCCGATCCGCCCTGATTTATTGATTTTCCAAAGTCAAAAGTAATTTTCTGCGGGGTCTGTACACCGCCAAGGAAGTTAAACGACATACTCGGCTCTGTGCTTGCAGAAACGCTTGTTCCTGTACCATCGCTTACAAGGTTACCGGCTGAGTTAAATACCAGTGTCTGGGTGACACCTGATACAGCGGAGGTGTCTGTTGCGGTACTAGTGGTGCCAGTGCCTGATAATGTCTGTGATGTGGCAAGGGTCAGAGTGCTGCTTGAGGTTGACTGCTGATACGCATAATGCACCTGCCACTTGTTGTTTGCTGTTTTAGTGTAATATGCTGTTACATCGTGTGCGCCGCCCTGAGAGTCGTATATGGTAGTTGATGTCGAGTAATTATAATTAGCTGGATCGCTATTTACACCGTCTCCGTTGCCGTCAAGCGTAAATGCCGCCGTTATTATACTTGCAGATGAATTTAAGTTTACTTTCCAGTCAACATTGTTTGTTTCCTTAGCAGGGCTTATGCTCATATCTGTCTTAATATCGGTAAGATTACCTGATAAGCTGGTGCTTGAAAGCGATGAACTGCTTATGTCAGTTGCCATATAACCCTGCACTCTTAACCCACTGGATGTTACAAGATAACCACCTTTATCGATGTTAAAGTTGCCAGCACGGGTATAGTATGTTGAATTTGAAGCCGTTGTGGAACCATCATCTTTCACTATAAAAAAACCGTTACCATCTATTGCTAAATCTGTCGGATTATTAGTTGTAATAAAAGACCCCTGAGTAAAAAGAGCGTTTATATTTGTTATATATGAACCTTTTCCAACCTGTCCGCTGCCAGTGCCTATAATAGCCTGACTCAGTATATCGCCAAATTCCGCTCTGCTTGACTTAAAACCGGTTGTATTCATGTTTGCTATGTTATCACCCACAACACCCAGTGATGTGCTGTTTGAGTTCATACCGCTGACTGCCGTCCAAAGTGATGTTATCATATCTATAGCCTCCTGTCTTGTTTCATAACCAAAACCCTATGTTGAGCTTGAGCTTGAGCTGGATGATGAAGAGCTTGAACTCGTTGAACTTATTTCCTTAACGTTACCCATGTACGCTGTGGTGCCGTCACTTAGAGTCAGCGAGGAAACTCCGTTGCTGAAACTTATGCCTGTTATTTGCCCTGTTGTCCCGTCATTCATGGTAACGTATTTGCCTATCATGTTTGCTGCCATCATATTATTTAAAGAGTTTGAGTACGTGTTTAGAGTCGAAACCCCGCTCTGTATGTTGCTAAGCGCCTCTACTGAGGCAAATTGCGATAACTGGCTTGTGAAATTAGATGAATCCATTGGGTTCATCGGATTCTGGTACTGGAGCTGCTTTGTAAAAAGCTGCAGAAAATCCGTGGAATTTAAAGTCCCGTTTGTTGACGAGCTTGAGCTCGACGTAGTACTCGATGATGTTGTGCCTGACGAATCAGTGGCTGACGTTACACTCATATCAATCCCTCCTTTTGCTTACGCAAATATGCTTACCTTGCCATTATCTAAGTAACCAGAGCGTCTCACGGATGTAATCTCCTCCTCCTCTGGTAATTCCCCATCGGAGCCCTTTTTATTGCCAGATCCTTGTTGTTTTTTGTATTCACCCTGGTTACCTCTGTCTTTTAATGAAACAGAAAAGTCACCGACTGTTAACCCCTCTTGTGTTAAAGCTTTTACTATATCGTTTAAATTCTTTTCAATTATCGCCCTTGATGCTTCATCGGAGGCTCTTATATCGGCATGAATCGTACCGTTTTCCATGTTCAAATGTATTTTTACGGAGCCAAGGCCGTCCGGCTCCAGCCGCACCTCTATTGAGCTGTCACTGAGTTTGCTAATACTGAAGGTGTGGTCATTTATTTGAAGAGGTGTTTTTGGGACTGCGATTTCATTGTTTACGTTATGAGGTGCCGCCATGGTATTTTGCTGTGCTTTTTCTGCGCCAATGGCTTGTTGTGTGCCCTGAGTGTCGTTAATCTCAACTACCTGTTCTTTGCCGGTTTTGATATCAGCCGGTTTATCCTGCTTTTTTTCTCCGGTATTATTATCTGTCTGTGATTGTACTACATCCTTTGTCAGTGTGTCACCGGTATCTAAATTCTGTGATTTTAGCATGTTCGGGTCAAACTTTTGTTTTGGTGCGTTTGAATCTGTCTTTTCTTTTGGCAAGTTAGCATCTGTGTTTTCTTTTAGTGCATTAGCATCTGTGTTATCTTTGAATAAGTTTTTAACTGCTGCATTCATTGCATCTGTTGCCTGTACTTTTTCCTCATTGGGATTACTGTTTTTTGCTGCTAACTCTTTTAAAAGTGCTTCTGTATCAGGTTTGGTATCTGTCAGTATCTTTTCAGCAGAACCCGTATCTTTATTGCTTTTAACGTCAGTGTTTTTAACATCAGTGTTTTTAACATCAGTGTTTTTATCGTCTTGTTTTGGCTCATCAGCCGATTTTTTAATGTCTTTAGCGCCGTCAGGGTTTAGAACACCTTTTCCGCCAAGGGTCTTCATATCAATTGAGGGGGCTGCTTTTTGAAGTGCCACGGTCCCTGTATCTGAGGATGCTCCATCAGGTAAATTTGTTACGGCATTATTGCCGCCTAATAGAGTCATTAAAAGCATAGAAGCTGACACAGTGCCTGCCAAATCCGTACTCTCCTTATCATCAAGTACCTTGTTTAAAACCGAGCCAAATTTACCCGATGAGCTGTTCATACCCTGAGGCACTCCCATCTGTTGGACCTGCTGAGTCTGGCAGCCGGCTCCGAGTAAATTTACTACATTTATATCACTCATACAACAATGGAATTGCAAATCTCATACCAAATAAACAAAATGCTTATATGACAATTAAGAGAGATGAATTTTATGGAAAAAACTCAGTTGGGAGAGGAAAAAGTTTTCACTTAAGAGGAAAACTTTTCTTGATGCTTGCCATTTTTTCAGTAAGAGAGGCAACCTTTCTGGGTTCTATCTGAGCCATAGCGGCGCCGGCTTTTCTTGGAGCCATCTTCAGCAGAAGATTAACAGCAGTGTCCTCATCGAGGGCGCTAATGCGTGCCCCTGCCTCTTCAGCCGGCATGGCCTCATAGTCTTTCACAACGCGCTTAAAGCGTTCATCATCGGGCTGTTGCAGTTTTAGCAGGGCATCATCTATTTGTTTGAGGATACTTTGATACTTTGCCACCTTATCGTCTATGTCTGTTTTAAGCGCATCAAGACGTGCTGCTTCTTTTTTTAAACTTTCCTCTTTCAGCGCAATTTCCTTTTGCCTTGCTGCACAGTCCTCCTGCCCTTGTACTGAGGCGCAGGGAAAAGTAGCAAATACGATGCAAATCAGGCTAATTGCGCGGAAGCCTTGACAGATACGCGAAATCCATTTCACGCTGAGTTTGCCTCTCCATTTTTTTGCTTTCATCACTTACCACCCTGTCTTTCAATACCTCCACTGTTTTCACCTCTCGGTAGGCCTCTACGAGCTCTGTCTGTTTTTTTTCCATCTCTAAGGTTTTCTCTGCTACAACTTTAGTTTGTGCATCAATTTTCTTGTAGAGGGTCTCTATGTAATCATAATACAGGGTGAGTTCGTAACCATTTATATTTCTTGAGTTTTTCTTTTTATCCAAAGCAGCTGTGTTATCCGCCAGGTGTTTTTCCAGCAAGGCAAGCTGGCTTTGTTCTGTTTTCAACACTCTCCATGCCTTTTGCAGTTCAATCTCAGCCTCAGATTTTTTATACTCTTTTACCTGTATAATCCGTTTAAGCGTGTCAAGCCTTGCCATGAAATTATCTCACCTAAAAAAGCTTGTAAAGTAAGTCTAATGTGGTATTAAAATCTCTGGCCTCGGTCATGGACTGCCTTAAAAAGCCGTTTAATCTGTCTATCATAGAAAGTGCAAAATCCACCTTTTGATTTGACCCCTCTTTGTAGGCTCCAAGGTTTATCATATCCTCAAATCTCTTATAAACAGCCATGGTTTCTATAAATTTGCCGGCTGACGTTTTGTGCTTCTCTTCTATTATATCAGGCATTACCCTGCTGATTGAACGGAGAATATTTATGGCCGGGTAGTGGTTTTCCATGGCAAGCTCTCTGGAAAGGACAATGTGGCCGTCAAGGATTGAAGTGGCAATATCGGCTACAGGGTCAGTCAGATCATCGCCCTCCACAAGCACTGTGTACAGCCCTGTGATGCTCCCCTTACCCTTTATCGTTCCAGCACGCTCTAGCAGTTTTGGTAAAAGCGCAAACACTGAAGGCGTGTATCCCTTAGAGGCAGGGGGCTCACCTGTAGCAAGCCCTATCTCCCTTTGAGCCATTGCAACTCTGGTCAGAGAGTCCATAAAAAGAAGTACATCTTTACCCTCTGCCCTGAAGTAATCAGCAATTGCCGTTGCTACAAAGGCGTTTCTTACTTTAGCCACTGGTGACTGCTCGGAGGTTGTAACGACAACTACGGAACGTTTCATTCCCTCAGGCCCAAGGTCGCGCTCTATAAACTCCCTCACCTCACGGTTTCTTTCACCTATCAGAGAGATTACGTTTAAATCCGCACGCGTATATTTTGCCATCATACCCAGAAGAACACTCTTGCCCACTCCGGCACCCGCCATTATGCCTATACGCTGTCCTTTACCAATTGTAAAAAGTCCGTTTATCGCTGAAATCCCAAGGTCTATGGCCTCTCTGATTCGTTCCCTTTGAAGCGGATTAACCAGTGTTGAGTAAAGCGGATAGTGCGATGCATATATCGGTCCTTTACTATCCAGAGGCTCCCCTGATTCGCTGATTACGCGGCTTATAAGTCCAGTCCCCACACGCACCGATACCTTACGTCCCATAGCCCTGACTCTGGAGCCAGGCCTTACCAAAGATATATCCCCTATTGCCATAAGAAGCATCCTGCCGTCTTTAAACCCTACCACCTCGGCATCCAAAGAAGCGCCGCTATCTGAGTATATCAAACAGGTTTCTCCCACAGCTGCATTTACACCGGTGCACTTTATGAGAATTCCGGTTATCTCAACCACTCTGCCATATACCCTGACAGGGTTGGATTTGTTTACAGTTTCAAGGTACGAATCAAGGTCAACCGCCTGCATCCAGTTCCCTCATATCCTCTATAATGTTATCCAGAAGCTCAAGCGGGTTAACAGACACCTCCTCAAGCGGACCTATGACTACAGCGCCCTCAGGGGGCAGTGCCGGATCAACTTCAAACAGTATCTCAGGGTTCAACTCCGTAAGCTCGGCTTTCCTGGATAAAAACATATCGTAAAGCGCTGGGTTTAGTTTTATTGTTACAGAACCGGTCTTTTTAAGTCTGTTTATTCCCTCTTTAACAAGCCTTACTAAAACATCGGGATTTATTTTAAGCTCTCCCAAAAGCGCAGCCTTTGCTACATCCAGAGCCAGTTGTATAACCTTCGGCTGAAGAGTGTTTAATGCGCCTTCTTTAAAATTGCGCAGGTCTTCGATTATTTTAGCTAGTGCATCTAAAAGGGGCAGGTTTTTTTGATTAAACTCAGTAATGGCCTGATTTTGGCCGGCCTCTCTGCCTGCGTTAAAACCATTTTCGTAGCCTTGTCTTTGTGCCTCCTGTTCTAACTGGCGGGCGGTTTCCTGTGCCTCCCTGATGATTTCCTCAGGGTTTGGCGCTGGTTCCTCCGGCTCAGGAGCATCAGGTTCCTCCGGCTGAGGGCTGCTTAGCTGAATTTCAGGAGCGCTCTCTTCATCCGGCAGTTCGGCGTCTTGTACACTCTCTGAGGGTGTGTCCTCAACTGCTGCCTCACTTTCACTCTCAACATTGCCATAGTTTTTTCCATCTAAAGAGGGCATCGAAAATCGCTCAACTTTGCCGCCCTTGATTACTCCCGACCTATACAAGCTGCTCTTCCTCAGAGCTCCCGGGCAGTATTATCTTACCCTCTTCACTGAGTTTTCTGGCTATCTTAATTATGCTTTGCTGTGATTTTTCAACCTCTGACACCCTTACAGGCCCCTTTGACTCCATCTCATCTTTGAGAATTTCTGCCGCCCTCTTTGACATGTTCTTAAACACCTTTTCTTTGAGCCCCTCTGAGGCAGTTTTAAGCGCAAGCGACAGATCCTCCGTGCTTACCTCTTTAAGAACCATCTGAATTCCTCTGTCATCAAGTCTCGTAAGGTCTTCAAATACGAACATAAACTGTCTTATCGCATCGGCAAGTTCATAGTCATGGCTTTCTATGTTTTCAAGAATCAACTCCTCAGTTGCTTTATCTATTGAGTTTAGAATCTGAGCTACCTTTTTAACGCCTCCGACCTTTATTCCCTCTCCGCGTTCAAGATCAAGCTCACTCTTAAGCACATCCTCAATCTCCTCGATGGCGTCCATTGGTATTCCCTCAGTAGTTGCCATTCGCATAGCCACATCCACTTTTAACGACTTAGGCAGGGTTTGAAGCACAATGGCAGCCTGCCCGGGGTCAAGTAAGCTTAGAATCAGAGCAATTGTCTGCGGGTGTTCGGTAAGAAGAAAGTTAGTGAGTTTTTTAGCATCCACTTTCTTTAAGTTTTCAAGGGTGGCCTCAATTGCGGCCTTTTCCATTATTTTTTTGGCGGTTTTTTCATCAAGGCCTTTGATTAACATATTTTTTACGTAATCGTTACCGCCCATATACATTTCGCCTTTTTCCACCTTCTTGGAGGCCTCTTGAAAAACCGCCTTCACTTCATCTTCTTTCAGGGATTTTATTTTTGTCATGACACTGGCAATCTTGCCTATCTCTTTCATGTCGAGAGTTTTCATAATCTCGGCAGCGGCATCCTCGCCAATTGCGGTCAAAAATATTGCGGCTTTCTCGTAACCGGTTAATTGCATTGCCATGCTTTAAGCCTCCTCACTCTCCAGCCACTGTCTTACTATTTTTGCAGCCTTAGACGGATTATCTTTAATCCACTTAGACCAGTCAGCCAACTCATCTTTCATCTGAGACTTCACTTTAGCAGGGGGGGCAGAGCCTTTGCTCTCAATGGCAAACTTAATGTCTGCCAACTTAACACTTTTGGGAACTGTCTTGTTTCTATCTTCAGCCATAACTCTTTTACGCCTCCTCGTGTTCCATCCATTCCCTTACAATCTGGGATGCCTGGTTGGGGTTATCCTGTACCCACTTAGCCCAGTCGTTTAAGTCTTGTAATATCCCTGGTTCCTCCTCCGGAGGCATTGACACATCTCGTTCTCTTTCAGGCTCAAGCTGTTTTTGTGACTGTTTTGCCTGCTTTTCTATAAGCTCCGGCATGGGTTTGAGTTTTGGTAAGTCAGGGGCCTGAGGCGGCTCTGTAAGAGACTTCATAATCGGACGCACCACAAAGATTATAAAAAGCAGCGCAAGCAACACCGGAGCCAAATACTTTGCAAGCATCACGCTGTCTTTGACATAATCGCGCTTTTCAGGCTCCTCCTTAGGAATTCCGCCAAATGGCATATTTATTACAGTTACCTCATCACCGCGCTTTTCAGTGTAGCCAATCGCTTTCTTTACCAGGTCTCCGTACTGTTTAAGCTCAACATCGGTTCGGGGTACATATACCTGCTCCGGAGCGGTTGTATCCTTCTTCTTTGCATCCTTTGGAGCCGTCTTTTCTTTATATATACCGTCAACCAATACTGCCGCTGATATTCTCTTTACAGAACCATAGGGGCCTGTCACATGGCTTACCACTTTGGATATTTCGTAGTTTGTGGTTTCACTTTGTTTCTGAGTAGAGGTCTGCATTCCGGCGCCCTGCAGGGGGGTTTTACCGGGAAGGTTGGACTGAACCCCCGGAATTCCGCCCGGGCCTGTCGTTACAGATTTTTCCTTCATTGACTGCTCACTGCGGACAACGCTTCCCTCCGGGTCAAATTTTTCCTCAGTCTTTTCGGTTTTTGCAAAATCCAGCTCAAGACTGACCCGGGCCTTGACCTTTTCCCGTCCCACAACCGGTCCCAAAATCTCGCCGATTCGCTGTTGCAGCTCTTTTTCAATCTTACGCTGATACTCAAGCTGTGTGGCTGTAAGACCTATCAATTCATCGGTCGGACGTGTCAGAAGTTCCCCCTGGCTGTTTAACACTGTGATGTTGTTTGGGATAAGGCCTTCAACACTGCTTGACACAAGATGCACAATACCCTGTATCTGTTCCTGCGTCAGTGCCTTTTTCTGTTTTAAATTCACTACGATTGAGGCTGTGGGCAGTTCTTTGTCTTTAACAAAGAGGGATTTTTCGGGTATTGCAAGATGTACTTTTGCCTTATCTATTTCCTCAAGCGAGGCTATGGTTCTTGCAAGCTCTCCTTCAAGCGCTCTCCTGTAGTTTAATTTTTGGACAAAATCAGTGGCTTGAAAATCAGGTTTATCGAAAATCTCAAACCCTACTCCTGTGCCTTGCGGAAGCCCGGCTGTGGCAAGTTGAATTCTGAGTTCATGGACTTTTTCCTGCGGCACCATTATGCTGTTTTGGGTGACCTTGTACGGAACTTTCAGGTCTTTGAGTTTAGCAACAATTTTACCTGCATCCTCGTCGGCTAAATTGGAAAACAAGACCTGGTAGGGCACCTTCTGGCTCCACGCAAATATTACTATTATAGCGGCCAGACCTAACACCACAAAACCAGCCATTACGGCCTTTTTTTTGTCAGGCCAATTTTTTACCTTTTCAATTAAAAGTTTAATGTCAGCCATATAATTATGTTTCCAAATCACAGGCCGCCATGCTTAAAAGCTCAACCGGTGAGAATCCCTACCCCCTATACCTGCATCCTCATGACCTCTTCATAGGCACTAAGAAGCTTGTTTCTCACCTCTTGCATAATCTGAAAAGACATGTCGGCTTTCTCCATGGCAAGCACAGCATTGTTAATATCTCCCCCTGAGGCCAGATCATCTATAGCCTTATCCGCCTCCTTCTGGATATTATTTACCTTTGTCAGGGCATCTTTTAAAACATTGTCAAATCCCCCTCCGGCACTGCTGTCATTAGTAGTGGCAGCAGGGGTTTGTTTGTTAAGCTCCTGAGCAAAGTTTGTTCCGGTAATTTTACTAAAATCAGCCATTTATTATTTCCCAATATCCAAAGTTTTCAAAAACATGCTCTTAGACGTGTTAAAAGCAGCTACATTTGCCTCATACGCTCTGGTGGCCATCATCATGTTGACCATTTCCTCTACCACATTTATGTTTGGCATGGCCACATAGCCGTCCTGATTAGCATCGGGATGGGACGGATCATAGACCATCATGGGAGGATTAGGGTCCTCGTATATCTGCGCAACCCTTACCCCCTCGGTGTGGTTCCTTATATCCGGGTCCAACAAAGCTGTCTGAAACACAACGTCGTGCCTTTTATACGGGCCGCCTTCTTTTGTCTGCGTTGTGTGAATGTTGGCCAGGTTTGAGGCTATCGTGTTCATACGCTCACGTTGTGCCTCAAGTCCCGATGCACTTACCTTAAATACGCCAAATACTTCCATCCTATTGTGCCGCCGTCTTGGCTGCCGATTTATATAGCCGGTACTTTGTTGAAATTAACTTAGTTGCCCCTTGGTATAGTAAACCATTTTCAGTCATCTTTGAGATCTCCATATCAAGTTCCACGTTGTTCTTATCACCCCAGAACAGGGTGTCTTCATCAATCACTGCGCCCTCATGCCCCGGTTGCGTTCCGGTTTTATAGTGCATCGGAGATGTTGCAACCATCTTTAACCTTGCCTTATCAAAAAACGCATTAAAATCTATCTCCTTTGCCGTATATCCCGGGGTATCGGAGTTTGCTATGTTTGAGGACAGCACCTTTTGCCTTGCTGTCGTATAGTCCATTAAGGAGGTAAGTGTTTTAACTCCATCATCCATGTGACCGCTCCTCTGTGGGCAATGCCATCTGCAACAAGGGATCAAAAACCCCTTGGCACTAACCCGCTCTCTCTGTGCCGTTTGTTAACATCTAACTCCTTGTCTACCTAAGCAACCCAGTGCCCTGACATTCAACTGCTAGTAATAATGTATCAATAATCATGCCAAATATCATATACTGCTAAAATCTTTAAATTTACTTTAATACCTACCACCAAACTCATTGTTTATAAAGCATAATTTAGCGTACAATATCACCTTGCCCAATCGTATAAGGCGTCAAAAAACGGTTGAAAACCGTTATTTGAGCGCCAAAAAACCTACACACCGGGAAAATCTTTCCCATATTCGTTTAATTTATTTCGTATCGTTCTGACACTTACGCCAAGAATCTTAGCAGCCTTGGTTTTATTTCCGTCAACTTCTTTTAGTGTCTTAAAGATTAGGTCTTTCTCCATTGCCCTTATCCCTTTTGAGTCAGAATCTGTCACAGGAGCAACAGGGTCGTTAAATAAGAAATCATCTGTATCTATAAACTCGGTGCGGGAAAGCAGCACTGCCCTGTGAATGACATTTTCAAGTTCCCGGATATTTCCTCTCCACGGGTTTTTCTCAATAATAGAGATAGCTTCTTTTTTAATACCCTTAACGTTTTTGCCAAGCAGTGAGGCATATTTCTTAACAAAATACTCACTCAGTGCAATCACATCCTCGGGGCGCTCCCTGAGGGGCGGTATATGAAGCGGAAAGACACTGAGCCTGTAATAGAGGTCCTCTCTGAATCTGCCCTCGGTGCTTTCCTTGTAAAGATCCCTGTTGGTAGTGGCGATTACTCTTGTGTCTATAGGAATGGTCTGTTTACCTCCGACCCGGTCTAACTCCTTTTCCTGGAGCACCCTGAGTAACTTTGCCTGAAGAGGGAGCGGCATCTCCCCTATTTCATCTAAAAGGATGGTTCCGCCGCTTGCCAGCTCAAACTTACCAAGTTTTCTGTCCGTTGCACCCGTAAATGCCCCCTTTTCGTGTCCAAACAGCTCAGACTCCAGCAGGTTTTCCGGTATTGCAGCACAGTTTACACCAACAAACTGTTTTTGCTTTCTTTGGCTTGATTGATGAATAAACCTTGCTACAAGTTCCTTACCGGTGCCGCTTTCGCCGTAAATCAACACGGTTGTGTCTCCAGAGGCAACCTCGTTAGCAAGCATCAGGATTTTTTTCATCCTCTGGTTTTCCGTGATTATTTCCTTTACTGAGTTCATTCCCTCCATTATGGAGTTTATCTTACGGGTGAGGGTGTCAAAGGAAAACGGTTTCATGAGGTAGTCGGATGCCCCTTCTTTCATAGCCTCAACAGCATTTTCAACCGTACCAAAGCCAGTTATCACAAGCACCGGCAGACTGCCCACGCGCTTTTTAACCTCTTTGAGAAAAGTAAGGCCGTCCATCTTAGGCATCTTCATATCGGTCACAACCAACGCAATAGGAGTAGTTGCAAGTTTATTCAGGGCATCCTGGCCGTTTTCAGCCACCACTGCCGCAAACCCAAGCCGCTTTATGGCCTCCCTCAGAGCATCCCTCATCTGGGGGTCATCATCAACTACAAGTATGGGTTTCATCTAAAATATCCACTCCTTAACTTTCTATTGTATAAAACAACAAAGACCACACCTGCCTCTTCATATAATACAACTTTTCGCTGTTTTTTGCCACTATCTTAAACGTCATGGTAATTTTTATTTCGATTTTTTCATTTTGTATCTTGATAATGGTTTGGGGTATCGCGATATTTTTCATTGTATAGCATAAAAAATATTAGACATAATAATGAAGGTAGAACAATCTTCCATTAGTGTACATTATGGTGCATTATTTATAGAGGTTTATTGAGCAAAAAAAACAAACAAGTAGGTTCAATGCTGTTGAGTTCAAAGTAATAATCTGTATAAATTTTTTCATCTGTTCATCTGTTGTGCGGGCGGAGCTCGCAATAAGACTTTTTAAGCGGCGGAACGCCGATTAAAAAAATCGTTACATCATAAGCACACCAAACTGACATAATATTAAACCACCCAATCGTAATCAAAAACATGGGGTTAAGGGGTCGAGACCCATTACAGGTGAGGGTCTAAGGGAGAGGGCAGCGCCCACTCCCTTATCACTTTATCTAACTTCTGGCGCAGTCCGCGTGGCTGCCCTTGATTTTTTCAAGAGCATGGGGGATAACGCCGGTTACTACGGCAAGGTTTTCTCTTACAGCTTTTGTGCTCCCTGGAAGGTTAATTATCAGAGTCTGTTTGTAAACGCCAACTACAGCACGTGAGAGCATTGATCTGTCGGTTTTTTTAAGTCCCTCTGCTCTCATTGCCTCTGCCATTCCTGGGATTTCACGCTCTATTACTTCAGATGTGGCATCAGGCGTAACATCATCCGGAGTTAACCCAGTGCCTCCGGTTGTTATAATCAAATCAGAAATATGGGAAAGCTCAATGAGTTTTTCCTTAATTATCGCCTTATTATCGGGCACAACTTTATAAGATACCGTCTCTATGCCGATGTTTTTTAAAATTTCGCTTACCACAGGGCCGCTTTCATCCTCACGCTTTCCGGCATGTCCCCGTGTGCTAACAGTTATTACCGATGCCTTAAACATCGGTGTCCTGAGTTACTACAATAACGTTATCGCCGGGTCTTAGCAGTCCACCTTTCAGGATTTTCACAAAAATCCCCTCTTTAGGCATAACACAATCTCCTGCCTGATAGTATATCTCACAGTGGCTGTGGCATTCCTTGCCAATCTGAGTCACCTCTGCCTCTATATCGCTGCCCAGTAGCATTTTTGTACCGATTTTAAGCTCAGGCAGAGGAATTCCCTCAGTCGTTATGTTTTCGGCAAAATCACCGCTGTCAACATCAAGCCCCAGCGCCTGCATTTTTCGTATGCTCTCTATCGCAAGGAGACTCACCTGCCTGTGCCACGACGAGGAGGCATGGGCATCACCCTCGATTCCAAAATTATCCCTGACAACGGCCTCCTTCACAGGCTTCTTTCGCATTCCCTTGCCAGGGCTTATGTTTATTGACACCACTTTGCCTGTCACAGTGTTACATTTTACCACATACTACCGGAAAAATTAAAATAGAAAGTACAAATCTGGAAAACATAGCAGTTTTTAATAAAGAGCTGCTCCAAGGGCAGCCAGCATATCCGGCGTTTCGTGTACGTGGATGTTTTTCTGAAGTGTGTCTTTAAACATGTCAACCAGAGTGCCGTTTAATGCGCATCCGCCTGCAAACACAATATCATCTTTAACATCTATACGTTTAGTCAGAGCAGTTACTTTTTGTGTTACACTGCTATGTAACGCATATGAGATCGCCTCTCTTTTTATTCCCTTGTTAATTAATCCAATAACCTCGGACTCTGCAAACACCGTGCACATGCTGTTAATGGATATGTTACTGTTATCGGAGGGATAACCATCCCTGCCAAATTCCCTGATATCGTAGCCGAGGGCTTTAGCCATAATCTCAAGAAAACGCCCGGTGCCTGCAGCGCACCGGTCGTTCATCTCAAAAGACTGAACTCCTCCGTCTTGTTTTAAAGATATTACTTTGGTATCCTGTCCGCCTATGTCTATCACAGTGCGGCAGCATGGAAAAACCTCTCTGGCTCCACGGGCTACCGCCTTTATTTCGGTTATAGTGTTTGCATTGCCGCTGATCTCCATTAAATGCCTGCCATAACCGGTTGCCGTAAGTCTGTCTGCTCTGTCAGAATCAAACAACTCCTCACATACCGACATGGGATTATGTCCGGTTTCTTTTTTGTAAAACGAAACAGCGCCGTCTTTATCTATAACGGCGTATTTGATAAACCTGGAACCGATATCCAACCCTGCTCGCTTCAATTACTGTTACCCTCACGGATAACCTCAAGGAACGCCTCCACCCTAGTTTTAAGCTGCCCCATATCCTCAAGAGAGTAATCGGTTTCAATCCGCAGAAAAGGCATATCTTTTTCTTTGAAAACACTCTGTACCTTATACGATTCCATCATGTAAAGCGTGCAAAATAAGAGTGCATAGTGAATAATTCCGTTAGCATTAAGAGTTTTCATCATCTCCTCAAGATTATCCAACCGCTCAGTATTTGGAGTAAAACAAGCGCAGTCTATAGTCATATACCTCTCAGCTATCGCCTCAATGCCACCCTCAACTGTAGAGAAATTAGTGTCAAGCAAGGTACGGTAGTTCCTCTCTCCCACACATGACTCTTCACCAACAACGACTGCCCCTGAACCCTCTATAACTGCATGAAGTTTCCAGTTGGGAATTGCCATAGGAGAGCCTGCTATCATGACCCTTGGACTGCCCTTTGGCGCAACTCCGACGCCACTCTTAACACGTTTATCGAGTTCATCGCAGAGTTCGTTTAGTTTAGCGGTAAATCTTACCGGATTGTCAAAAAACGATATCTGGTTAATCAAGAGCGCATCAAGGCCGGATATAGGAGCATGGTCAGCAGCCCTCAGCTTTGACAATCTCTGAAGTGCCAGTCTCTTTTCATTAACAATCCGTATGCTTTCCTTAAGTTTTTCCACGGTTATTTTCTCAGATGATAGCTCTGTAAGTTTATCGGCAAATTTTTCAACTTCCTCTTTCCATAAAAATCTGTCCGAGTCATCCTTTTTGTGTGGCACCTCCATCACATAGACCTTACCCGTTATCTCATTAAAGGCCTCGTATGCTTTTTTCTTGCCATCACAGGTTGTCTCCCCTACGATTAAATCAGCAGATTCCACATAAGGGCACAGACCGCTTAATTTAAATCCCATAAATGATTTTATGAGAGCACACGTGTTTCTGGGTATGTGGGTTTCAGCGCTGTCACTGCCAACCTCAGCCCCTGAGCATAGCCCAATACATACGCCGTTTACGGCAAGTATCAGCTCTTCAGGCACAAATATACAAAAAGTTCCGATAATTTTCTTGTTTGCCTTTTTAGCCTCAAGCAGTTCTTCTATCCTCAGGCCGTGCACCTCCGAAATTACAAAATCGAAATAATCCATTGCTGCCGGACGGTTTTTCTGAGACAGATAGATGTTCTTGTACGCATTGGTTAACACAGAAAGCAACCCGTCGTGAGCCTGCAGGTTTAATCCAAGCTCCTTCCACATAGTAGTGTAATCTTTTGACATAAGTCCTCCATTTAACAACTTGATTTATTGCAGCAAAGCTGCAAAAAAATCGCTGTTTAGCAAAAAGGGAGAACTATGGATAATGATGTGAACGGTTTCTGAGTTAAAACAAGGTTAATGACAACGACAAGCTAAGCCTCCCTTGTTGGTAAACCTCGACCAGGTTTAGCGCAGATCTTCAGCCAAAGCCACGGCATTTAAGTTTACGAATACCAACTTCAGAGACTTTTAACAATTTGTATCCTCTTTCTTTAATAGTAAAGATTGGATAGTTAAGCAAAATTAAACTTCAAAAGTCAAGTAGAGACCGTTGCAAAAATCATTTTTCAGCCAAAACTTTACAAAAAACACAATTGTAAATATACCAAAATTCAAAAAGATATTCATATTGATTGGATATATTCAATAAACTGTGTCAAGTGTGAAATCACCTTAAACGGTAATATCCAATTTTAGCCTACCCTCAAAAAATAAAGCAAGTTGAGAGACAGTCTGGCTCCAGTTTCTCAATGGCTGTC
>JADFXG010000014.1 GCA_015233895.1 Nitrospirota bacterium
ATTGCGAGGAGCGATAGCGACGTGGCAATCTCAGCCTTTAAAAATAATTAACGTAATTATGCATATCGCTATAAGAGTTTTTTTATTGTGAAAATTCAAAATATCGAATTATGCAACGGTCTCTAGTAGCTTTCCCGGCCATAAATCCGATTGAAATCGTAGAAAGCCTTGTTTTCAAACAAAATTTTTTTGCATTATCAGCATATGTCCTTCAATTTTACAAAAAAACTTTTTATATCAGTGAGGCTTCTTACCTCCTCTGAAACCGGGTTTGAAAATATCTCCTCCGGAGTACCTGTTTGAACCGATCTGCCGTCGCTATAAACAATGAGTTTATCAGCCATTGTGAATGCCTCGTATATGTCATGCGTTACAAAGACAATTGGAATGTTAAGCATGGTTTTTACGTCTTTTATCAAAGCACGCATCTCTACTCTCAAAGGATTGTCAAGAGCGGAAAAAGGTTCATCAAGGAGCATACACCCGGGATTTCGCATTATTGCACGCGCTATAGCTACGCGTTGTCTTTGGCCTCCGGATATTTCAGAAGGTAATTTAGCCTCAAGACCCTTTAAGTAAAATAACTCTGTCAGTTCAGCTACCCGTTCATTGTCTTTTTTCCTGTCAGCATAGGCAATGTTCTGGCCTACTGTCATATGAGGAAACAGGGCAAGGTCCTGAAAAACAAAGCCTACTGAGCGGTTTTGCGGCTTTATGTTAACTCCTTTTGTGCTTTCAAAAAGATACGTGCCGCCTAACTCTATTAATCCACTATCCGGTGTTATTAATCCTGCTATCATTTTAAGCGTTAATGATTTACCTGCCCCTGAGCGGCCAAAAAGCACGGTAAACTCGTTTCCCATCGTCCAGTCTGTATTGAGAGTGAAATTGTCTAATTTTTTACAAATCTGTACTCTTAATTCCATCCTCTTACTCTTGTTTCAAATTATTTTCTTTGTAAATCTGTCGGCAATAAAAAGCAATGTTGCCGACATGGCAACAAACACCAGTGCCATAAGGTTAGCCTCCGGCCAACTACCTGAGTTTACTGAGGAGTATATGGCAAGGGGCATAGTTTCCGTTTTTCCGGGAATGTTTCCGGCAAGCATTAAAGTTGCTCCGAATTCACCAAGTGCCCGGGTGAAAGAAAGTGCCATCCCTGCAAACACTCCTTTTTACATAAAGGGATAACCACTTTAACTGCCGTATAGAACTCTCCGTGCCCTAATGTGTAGGAGGCATCAATGAGGTTTTTATCTACCGACTCTATTGCAGACCTTGTTGTTTTTAACATCAATGGCAAAGACACAACAAAGGATGCAAGGACGGCAGCGTACCATGTAAACATGATTGTCCAGCCGGTCAAATCATACAGAATCTTGCCAATGAAACCGTTTTTGCCAAAAAAAACAATCAGATAATACCCTATTACTGTTGGCGGCAGCACAAGAGGCATTGTCAGGGCTATATCAAGTATCTCTTTGCCGGGGAATCTCTTCTGTGCCAAAATGTAGGCAACCGGAAGCGAAACCAACACAACAAAAAATGTAGCTGTAATAGCTACAAGAAAAGACAGTTTTAATGAATAGACAAATGAATCGTTAATCACCGTTTATGCCTCAGGTTACTTAAGTGTTTTAAATCCATAACTTTTCAGTATATCCCGCCCGGCCTTCGATACTACAGTCTTAATAAATTCGTTAGATATTTTTTCGTTTTTAGCTCCCTTAATAAGAGCTATTGGATACACTATCGGTTTATGGCTTTCCTCAGTAGCTGTAGAAACTGTTTTGACTTCATTTGCTCTTACCACTGTGTCAGTTAAGTACACAACGCCTGCCTCAACCTCACCTTTTGCCACATAATCCAGTACCTGTCGTACGTTTTCGGCCAAAATCAGTTTATCGTTAATAGCGGGAAGAGCCTTGTAAAAGTTAAGCACCTTAGTAGCATATCGTCCGGCAGGGACTGTTTTGGGATTCCCTATAGCCACCTTTTTTACCTTTTCGGATTTAAGGCCATCAAAAGAAGTGACCTTGACATTGTCTGAAGCAGGCACTATGAGTACTACCGAGTTACCGGCAAAGTTCACTCTGGTACCATAGGCAATTAGCCCTTTACCTTCTATATCATCCATGTCTTTTTGAGCTGCCGGGGCAAACACGTCAACAGGTGCGCCTCCTTCGATTTGCCTTGCAAGAGTTCCCGATGCTCCAAAGTTAAATATTACCTTAGCTCCCTTATGGCTGTCTTCAAAAAGTTTTCCAATTTTTTCAAATGCGTCTTTTAGGCTTATTGCCGCTGACACAGTAACCTCCAACTCCTCACCGGCATTAGCTGTTAAGGAAAAAACAAGCAACAAGGTTACCATCAAAAACATGTTAAGATATTTCATTTTAATTCCCCCCTGTTTTTTTCTTAATTTTATTATATCGGATTTAGGGTAAAATATATAAAAGCATTTATTGTCTTTTTTATGATACAATACCGAAATAAAAAAAGTTAGGAAAACTCAAATGATGAAAAACTTATTGAAGTTATCAGCTTTAACACTGTTGCTATTTTGTCTGTTTCCTCAACGAAATGGAAATGGGGAGGATAATCCGTTAACACCGCTTAGCGATCAGGCAGTTAAATATTTTAAGTCAGCCTCTCTGACAATAACAGACGTCAAACAGGCTTCTATGACACTTACGAGAGAGTCCGGTTCAGAGCTGGCAGCCGGCTCAAGGCTGGATATATTCAGGCCTGGTGAGCAGTTTTACCATCCTGTTACAAAAGAGCCGCTGGGACGCTTTGAAAAACACATTGGAACCGCCGAGATTAAATCTATGTCAGACACCACATTCGAGGCCTCAATTATAGATGGCACTCCACAAAAAGATGACATTGCACGGATAACGAAATCTAAAATCCGAGCGCTATACTACCAGACTAAAAAAATGGATTGGTTTTTGGGGGACGCCTACTTCAGACAGCTAAGAGACACGCAGCGTTTTGAACTCATTGACACTCCTCTTGCTGACGATGAAATTGGCAAATTAACAGAGGAGGCCAAACGTCTTCAGGCAGAAGTACTTATCGTTGTTGATTCTGTAACAGAAAAGGATGAAAAGTACCTGAGCCAGCGCATTTTCTGGGTTAAAGACGGTAAAGAGCTTTTGGCCGGTAAATCCAAATACACCGATGCTTACGTAGAGAAACTTGCCTCTGCCGCTGACTTATTTATAGCCTCAATGAGTACCCCTGTTATTACCTATACGCTTCCCAAGTCCTCAGAGTTCATCACCACAGGAGATGTCAAGGGCGATGGACAGGTGGAAATCCTCATCGGGCACGGCTCAGACGTAACAGTGTACCAGCCCGGGGTTGATCTGCACAAACTGTGGGAACTGCATGACAGTAAACTTGGCGAAAATCTATACCTGGATGTGTTTAAGACCGACACTAAAGGACTTGTTGTAATATCGTCACTGCTTAGGGATGGTGTGCACTCTTACGTGTATGAACTCAGGGATAATGATTTTCATGAAGTATGGCACACTCAAGGATTTCTCAGAGTGATAAAAAATTCATTGTATTATCAGGCCTACTCTCATTTGTCAGGCTTTGACGGACAGGTTGAGAAAATCAATTATGACGGGACGTTTACAATAACTGGGCAGCCGTTGAAATTGCCTAAAGGCGTAAATCTCTACGACTTTGCAATTATCGAAGATACCGAGAAAAACGAGCAATTAACCCTCTACTACAGCAAAGATAATTACATTAACCTTGTAGATTCTAACGGAGTAAGCACATTCAGAAGCAAGCGCAATATGGGCGGCTTCACAAAGGAATACAAGAATGCCCAATCAATACTAATGGTAGACGGCGGCAATTGGTATGTCAGTGATAAACTTACGGCATCCGGCAGCAGAGTAACCGCTATTAAAAGGATACCCTTAACCTCTACAGTAAGAACTCTTGGGTATAAAGAATCTGACCTTATCAGCTACCGATACGTAGGGTTGACACTTGAGGAGGATGTGCTTGCCAATGTGGGTGGTTCAATTCTGGACTATACCATATACAAAGATAAAGTGTATGTATTGGCAAAACCATTTTTAGGGTTAAAACTATCCAATATACTAAAGGGGGATAATCCACTGGTTTCCACTTTATATGTATATTCGATCATAAAGTATTAGGCCGGGGGGTAAATTTTTGGATAAAAGTTCACTGCCATGCCATGTGGGAATAATTATGGATGGTAACGGCAGATGGGCAAACCTGAGGGGACGTCCCCGCGTAGAAGGCCATAAGCAGGGGGCACACAGGACAAAGGAAATTATTGAAGCTGCAGCGGAACTCGGCATAAAGGTGTTAACGCTGTATGCGTTTTCAATAGAGAACTGGAAAAGGCCGGAGTTTGAAGTGGATACTCTTATGGATTTGCTGGATTATTACTTACAGACGGAAATCCTTGAGCTTCTGCAAAAGGGGATTGTGTTTAAAGTTATTGGCAACCGTGAAAAGCTGCCGGATAAAATCCGGTATCTGATAGATCAGGCTGAGGACATGACAGCTTCTAACACTGGAATGCTGCTTTTAATGGCTATCAGCTACGGCGGCAGAGACGACATCCTGCGCGCTGTCAGAAAGATGGCACAAAATGGAGAGGATATTGTAAATCTCTCTGAGGAACTTTTTGTGGAACATCTGGATACTGCAGGCTGCGGCATGGTGGATTTAATAATTCGTACCGGCGGAGAAAAAAGAATCAGCAATTTTCTTATATGGCAGGCAGCATATGCGGAGCTTTATTTTACGGATACTCTTTGGCCGGACTTCACTAAAGAGGATTTTTACGAGGCCATGGAGGATTATAAGTCAAGACAAAGGCGTTTCGGTGCTATCCCCGAGGATATTGAAGCCCCGAAGGTTACCCCTGGGAAATGCACTTAAAAAGGCTTTTAGTTGCCTTAGTTGTGGTACCGGCTCTGTACCTGTACATAAAGTACGTGCCGCCGTTGTTTTTTTTCGTTTTGATAGCGCTTATTTCATACCTCTGTTTGCTGGAGTTTTTATCAATGTACAAGACCAATCTTCTTGCGCGCCATATGTTTTCTCTTTTTGGCATGATACCGGTCTATTTAACGTATAAGTACAACGACATCCCAATTTCAGCTGTAATAGCGGTGTTTTTATTGATTTCAGTTATACGGCTATACGGTAAAAAGACAGCCGACAATGCCATTTTTGATCTTGCGCCGTATTGGACCGGATTTTTCTATATACCATTTGTGCTATCTTATTTTGTTAAACTTCGGGCGATAGGGACAGAGCTTGTGATTTCCCTGCTTGTGATTATCTGGGTGGCGGATAGTTTTGCTCTCTACGTAGGTAAGGCAATTGGGCGGCGGAAACTGTATGAAACCATGAGCCCTAATAAAACAGTGGAGGGAGCGGTTGCCGCTATTATTGGTGCAGTGTTATCAACACTTGCCATGAAAGCAGTTTATTGTTTTACAATACCGGCTGTAAAGGCTGTCTTTATAGGAGTTGTTTTAGGAATATTTGGAATAATAGGAGACCTTGTTGAATCAATGTTTAAACGGGATGCAGGGGTTAAGGACTCGGGCGTCATATTGCCCGGGCACGGCGGGCTTCTGGATAAAATGGACGGGATGATTTTTAGCGCTCCGGTTTTATACTATTTGATACTTTATTTTTAAAGCATGGATATAACCCCAAGAAAAATCACTGTGTTAGGCTCAACGGGTTCGATAGGGCGAAGCACACTTGAAGTCGTAGCCGGTAATCCGGATAAATTTAAGATTTGTGCCCTTAGCGCTAATAACAACATAGAGGTGTTAAAGGAGCAAATTCTACAGTTTAAACCCGATGTGGCAGCGCTTTCAGACGATGTGGCAGCCAATGAATTATACAAATGGCTTAAGGGAAACGGGGTAAATAATTGTCACGTATTAATCGGGCCTCAGGGAGTGTGTGAGGCGGCAGCATACTCCGAGGCTGACTTTGTGGTTTCAGCAATAGTGGGTGCAGCTGGATTGCTACCGACACTTTCTGCGATACGGGCAAAAAAACATATAGGGCTTGCCAATAAGGAAACTCTGGTTATGGCAGGTGCTGCAGTGATTGCTGAGGCTCATAAACACGGAGTTAAAATCCTGCCCATAGACAGCGAGCATAGTGCCATATTTCAGTGCCTTGAGGGGCATGAAAGAACAGCCGTCAAGCGGCTGATTTTAACCGCCTCAGGTGGCCCCTTTTTTGGTAAAACCCTAAAAGAGCTTCAATTAGTAACAAAAGCCGATGCCCTTAAACACCCAAACTGGGAGATGGGCGCAAAAATAACAATAGACAGTGCCACATTAATGAATAAAGGGCTTGAAGTGATAGAGGCGCATCATTTATTTGGTTTTTCACATGATAAAATATCGGTAGTGGTGCACCCTCAGAGTATAGTGCATTCGATGGTGGAGTTTGTGGATGGCTCTGTGCTTGCTGAGCTTTCGGTGCCGGATATGAAAGGCCCTATAGCGTATGCGCTGTCATATCCGGAGCGAATAAGCGGAGTGCTTAAGAGCATTAATTTTGAGGAGTTGTGCACGCTTAGTTTTCATAAGCCAGACACTGAGACGTTTAAATGTCTTAAACTTGCATATGAGGCTCTTAAAGAGGGTGGCACAATGCCAGCTGTCTTAAACGGGGCAAATGAGGCGGCTGTAGGTTTATTTATTAATGATGTTATCAATTTTAATATGATACCTGATATTATAAAAAAGGTAATGGATGCTCATGAAAATGGTGGAACCTGTGATTTAGAGTCAGTGTCAGAGGCTGACAGGTGGGCCAGGGCAATGGCAGTTGAAAAAACTATGGAGGTCAAAAAATGACAGGGGTAATAAGCGCCGTTGTGCTTCTTGGCGTGTTGATATTTGTTCATGAGTTGGGACACTTTTTGTTAGCTAAAGCTGTGGGAATAAAGGTGTTGAAGTTTTCACTTGGGTTTGGCCCGAAAGTTATTGGAAGGAAGGTGGGAGACACTGAGTATATGCTCTCTGCTGTGCCTTTTGGCGGATACGTCAAGATGTACGGGGATGAGTCAATGGATGATATTAATGCTGAGGACAGAGACACCGCATTCTTAGCAAAATCTGTGTGGAGGCGGGCATTGGTTGTTTGTGCCGGCTCGGTGTTCAACATCCTGTTTGCCGCTCTGTTATTCGTTTTAATATATATGGTGGGAGTGCCCAGGCCGCTTCCGGTTATTGGGGAGCTTTCAAAGGGAGCACCGGCACAGAGAGCAGGGTTAGCAGCAGGGGATAAGATTTTAGAAATAAATGGTAATAAGGTTAACTATTGGGAGGAAATGACAGAGGTAGTACACAAAAGCGCAGGCAAGGAGCTTACGTTTTCCATAGAGACAAAAGATGGAATAAAGAGTTTTAAGATAACGCCTGAGAGTAAAAAAATGAAGAATCTCTTTGGCGAGCAGGAGGAGTTGGGGCTTATTGGAATATCTCCTCGCGGGGATGCTGAAACAGTCTCTTTCGGTTTTTTTGAATCCATACCTATAGCGATTAAAAAAACATTCGAGGTTATCATGCTGACCCTTCTTGCGTTGGTAAAGATAATTCAGAAGGTGCTACCGGCAGATACTATTGGCGGGCCTATAATGATTTTTCAATTGGCCAGCAAACAGGCCTCAACGGGAATAATGAGTTTTATAATGTTTTTAGCCGTAATCAATATAAACCTTGGGGTTTTTAATCTGTTTCCAATTCCGATACTGGATGGCGGCCACATGGTGTATCTGTTAATAGAGGCAATCAGGCGGAAACCGCTCAGTGAAAAGGTAATAATAATAACCCAGAAGATAGGGCTTGCGCTAATTTTGATGTTGATGACATTTGCCATATATAATGACGTGTTGAGGTTGTTTAAGGGTACACCGCTACCGTAAAGCCGTAAACTTATGGACGACAGTATTGACATAAGGGTTTACTACGAGGACACGGACTGTGGCGGGGTGGTGTATTACGGCAAGTATCTTGGATTTCTTGAGCGTGCGCGCACACTGTACATGGAAAATCGTGGAATTAAAATAACCGGGCTGATGCTTGAGGGTGTGTGGTTTGTCGTAGCGGATGTTCACATCCACTATCATAAGCCTGCAAAGTACGCTGACATCATAACCGTGCACACAGAAATAGCAGAACTTAGTTTTGCCTCCATTGTATTTAAACACCGCATAGAGCATAAAGATACTGAGGCATTAATTGCCACGGCAGAGGTTAAACTTGCTACCGTTGGAAATGACCTCAGGCCTAAACGAATGACTGAGAAGATGAGTGCGGCGCTAAAGTAATTTAGGTAAGGGGTGTGGTCTATGGCTGATGATGAAAAAGATTTTGAAATTTTAAAAAAGGTGGTATTAGATCAATCTTTGCCCGATAAATATGCGGCAGATATTAAAAAGTATATTAAGACTCTATCAGATTTCAAATCTAATGAGACACTTATAGCTGACCTCAAATCAGATAATCCTACCACAGAAGCTCTTGAAGTAAAAAAGACTTTATCACCAGTTTTAAAAAGTTTTGTAAAGGTGGTTGAAGCTTTTAAAACAAATGAGGAAATATTTGCAATTCTCAAAGAGCACAATGAATTTGCTGAATCTTTCAACTTGTTTGAAGAGTTAAACGAATCACTCAGAGAAATTTTGTCTCCAGACCTTTCCGCCTCATCCCGAAAACTTTATATTTTTGACAGTATAACCTCACATTTTTCAGAAGTCAATATTACGGAATTCCGTTGTCTAAAAAATATAGAATTAAAGAATCTATCAACAATAAATATCTTTGCAGGCATTAACAATTCTGGTAAAACCTCAGTTCTTGAGGCAATCAAGCTGCTTTCCTCTTTAAATAATAAACTTGAGTTTATAGATTTAATTCGCCTGAGGGCTAAATCATTTGGCATCAAAGCAACTAAAACCGAATGGTTTACAGAACAAATCCCGACAGCACATATCTCTGGTATTTTTTCAGATGTTCCTGTCTCTTTATCTTTGACTAAAGAAGATTGCACTGTTGATGATGAGACATACTATGTTACAAGTGCACTTTTTGATATTAAAGCATGTGACCAGTTTTCATCGAAAATACATTTTTTCAAAAATGATTCGCAAATGATTGGCGAAACGAAATCTTTACGTCCGTCGCTTTTTTCAAGCCCATTTACCGACGATCTAAACCCTAAATTACTGATGGATTGCCACCGTGAAAGTCTGAAAGCTGGCAGCAAGAAAATGGTCATAGATTTTATAAAAAAACACATTGATAATGCTATTCAAAATATTGAGTTGAACGATATAGATCGGTTTACCGTAGTTCATGACACGATGGTACCAAACCCCGATCTAACCGTTTTTGGAGAAGGGTTGCAACGGATTTTTAAAATGGGGATGTTATTTGCCGCTGCTAAAAACGGAGTTGTCTTAATAGATGAGTTTGAAAATGCCATTCATGCCTCACTTTTGCCAAAGGTGGTTTTGCTGGTATATAAACTTGCCGTTGAGTTCAATGTTCAAATATTTCTTACCTCACACAGCAAGGAGTGTATTGATGCTTTTGCAATGTGTGAAGACCTGCCCAAAGATGATCTTTCTGCATATAGTCTGGTTAAAAAAGATAATGAGATAACGTGTGTATATTTTTCTGGACAGCGCCTTGCCAGATTAATTGATGTAATGGATCTTGACTTGAGAGGTAGTGTTTCGGAGTGAATATTCTCTTTGTTTTCTGTGAGGGATTGCATGATGCACATTTTATAGCTCGTGTTTTATCAGTTAAGGATGAAAACGATAGTAAAAAATATAAAAGGTCGAAATGGCGCATTAAGGAGTTCCCAAAGCCATTATCTGGTTTTCTAAAAAGACTTTCCGATAATAACAAATTGGAGACTATAGCAATAGGTGAATATGTACCATTTATGCTACCTGTAGCTTCTTTGGTAAATACAGAAAACGATGAACCAAATGCAAAAATAAATGAGCTGGTTCTTGTTTTCAAAACTGATGGCAAAGACAACATTCAATACACTACTGAGTTACTCGGAATGCTTGGAGATGTTTTGTCACAAGATGTTAGAGGAATTGGACAGGGTGGCAACAATAATAATGCATTCCTTTTTTTCTATGATGCTGACAGTAGAGGTCGTAAAAAAACTATCGAATATTTCAAAAAAAACTATGCTAACTTTTTTGGTGACCTGGATGGTTTAGATGCAGAACCCTGGGTGACTACTGATAAAGGCTTTCGGGTTGGGCTTTACGTTTTTACTGGTGATGATAACAATGTTGGCACACTTGAGGATATACTCATCAATCTTTTTGAGATGAAAAACAAAGTACTCGTTGATTCGGCAGACTGTTTTATAACCAAGCACTCATATAACAAATGCGATACAGTTGAATCGAAAGCAAACATATCGAAATCTGTTCTGACAATTTGTGGACAGACGGAAAAAGAGCGTGCAGGAGCATCACTTGCCGCTGTTATTAGTCACTGTGACATTTTAAGCGGAGCCTTTGATTTTTCTGATGGCAAAATTGTCTGGGCTGAAATAGTAAACATGATAGATGGTGCGTTTCCTTCTCAGCCTTAAAAACTCCCTCACCCTGCGATAATTTTAAAATAATCATCCTGTGATTGTGTCTCCTCACCAGGGGTTCGTTTCAGAAACGCCTGAACTTTTGGAATTTCTGACTCTTTAAACTCTTCAAGCGTGCCTGCAAAAACAATATCACCCATGTCAAGCATAATTACATAGTCTGCTATCTTAAAAATACTCGGCAACTCATGTGTGACAACGACAACCGTGATTTTAAACACTTTATTGAGTTTATTAATAAGATCATCCAGACCGGCTGCTGTGACAGGATCAAGTCCTGCTGAGGGTTCATCAAAAAAAAGGATTTCCGGATCCATTGCCATTGCCCTGGCTATTCCTGCGCGCTTTTTCATACCCCCTGATAGCTGAGAGGGATAAAAATCATCAAATCCGGATAACCCCACAAGGTCAAGTTTCATTCGCACCATTATGCCAATTACAGAATCCTTTAATTTTGTATGTTCACGCAACGGCAGCGCCACGTTTTCAGCAAGCGTAAGGGAGTTCAAAAGAGCAGCTCCCTGAAACAAGACGCCCATCTTTTTACGCTGTTCGTTTAACATTTCCTCGCTCAAGCGTGTAATGTCAACGCCGTTTATGAGGATTTCACCGCCGTGGGGCTTTAGTAAACCTATCAGATGTCTCAATATGGTGGTCTTTCCGGAACCGCTTCCGCCCACTATCACCGTTGTCTGCGCCCTGGGAATAGACACTGTTGCGTTTTTTATTATTACCCTGTCGCCGTAATAAGTGACAAGGGTTTTTACTTCGATTACGTTGTCTGTTTGCACGGTATCTCTTTATGTCTCTCCATAATATTATACCAAATAGACAATTTTTTATATGCGTTGTCCATTGTCTAAATTACATTGTATCTGAGTAGTGCTACAAGCAGCATCCACACGATGACGGTTGCTGCAAGCCATGGGTCTTTTACAAGGGCATCGGTAGGGTCCCCCTGATTAGCTTTTGATAGAGCCAGATATCTTATAAGCCCAAATGTAACCACAGGAACCGTAAACACAAGCCTCTCCTGCTGTTCTGCCGTATAGAGAACATAACACATGAGGGCCGATGCTGAAGTTATTACAAGCACGTCATTAAGCACTCCGGCAGGATAGCTGCCAAGCGCTTTCCGGTGTTTTAACGCATCAGTGTCCAGATACGCCGTCTCAGCAAGGCGCTTTCCAGAGGCAAGTGTCAAAGAGACCATAAACATCGTAAGAAACAACCATTTGGATATTTCCACATTGTATGCCGCACCGCCAGCAAACACCCTCAGCACAAACCCGGACGCTATCAAAAATATATCCAGCACCGCTATGTGTTTAAAGTACATACTGTAGCCTGTCTGAAGAATCAGATAGAACACTATACAAACGGTAAAATTACTGTTTAAACCGGTGGAAAGAAATAGCGAAAGAACTATTAATATTGTAAGTAAACAAATTGCTCCAGTTTTGGATATGGCAGCTGAGGCCAGCGGACGCTGCGCCTTCTTAGGATGCAGCAGGTCAGACTTACAGTCCTTTAAATCATTAAACACGTACATTGCACTTGCGGCAAGTGCAAAGCAAACCTGTGACAACACTGTTACCGGTATGTTTTGTTTTGTGAAAAGCACCCCTCCAAAAAAAGGAGCGGAAAGTATAAAGAGGTTTTTGACCCAGTGTTTGGGTCTCATAATTTTTATATATAAGGAGAGCTTATTTGCCATTTTTCATATCTCCGCCATAAAACCCTGACAATTCTCGCTTAAGTTTTAACAGTCCGGGGGTATCTGGTTTTAACTGCAATCCTGTTTCAACATACTTAAGCGCTTCCTCTTGCTTGTTTAGTCTAATGAGAGCTTGTGCAAGGCCTTCATAAATATCGGTATCGGTGTTTGAAATTTTAAGTGCCTCCAAAAAATTATCCCGTGCCTTCTTATAATGCCCACTCTTTAGCAGTGAAACACCCAGCATTTTAGGTAATGACGGGAGACTGTCCCCTGTTAAAAGAGGTGATGCCTTTACAAAGTACCGGGAGGCTGCCTCCTGCTCCCCTATTGTGTTGTATGCTTTCCATGTATAGTAATTAAGAGTAGGACTATCCGGCAATATTGCCAAAGCTCTTAAAAAGTACGGGATTGATTCCCTCACCTTACCCTTATTCATAAGACACAACCCATACTCACCAAGCGCTACGTAATTATTCTCTGTCACCTCCATTGCATGCAAATAAAGACTTTCAGAGTTCCTCCAATGTTTCAACTCCTCATGTGTCCTTGTGTACAAAAAACAGAGTATGAGTATAAACACTAAGGCTGTTGGTTTTTGAAGAAAAGCTTTTTTCTTTAATAAATTAAGCAAAGAGAATGACAGCGCAATAAATATACCAATTTGGGGTATGTATGCGTACCTGTCCGCAATCGAGGCCCATCCAACCTGCACTATCTGTATCACAGGAATAAGGGTTCCTGCAAACCAAAACCAGCCGGTAAAAAGACACGGATATTGCTGTCGTTTTATGATTGAAAATGCCGTCATAACTAAAACAACACAGATGGAGGCAATAACCGGCAATATTGATCTGGGAACAACATACGGATAGAATATTGAGAAGTTGTATGGCCAAAATATTTTTTCTGTGTAACGCATATATGAAAGAAAAGCGTTTTCAAGGCGAACCCCGGCAGGCAGCATGTAGAGAGGGACAACGTTGCCGCCGCCTTTTTGGGTAAATATTGTGATGAAAATAAAAATCAGGCTTAATCCTATAAGTGGGAGTTTTTCAATAAATAGTTTTTTTGTGCTCTCCGTGGTAAAACGCTTAAGAGGCCAAAAATCCAAAAGCAACAAGACAAAAGGAAGCGTAACCAGCATTGGTTTAGATAGTAGTCCAAACATAAAAAATAAAGCAGTGAGGGCATATCTTGCAGTGCCTCTGCGCTTTACATAAAAGGTATAGGAAAGCATTGTTAAAAACCAAAAAAAAGTCGAAAGAAGGTTTTTTCTTTCTGATACCCACGCTACAGATTCAACATTGACAGGAACAACTGCAAACAGGGCTGAAACTATGAGAGACCCCCATACCTGTTTTGTCATATATGTAAGAGTTAAAAAAAGAATCACCACGTTGAAACAATGAATAAACACATTTGTAAGGTGATGTCCGGCAGGGTTTAAGCCATAAAGGGAGATGTCTGCCATGTGGGTAAGCCAGGTGAGGGGATGGTAGTTATAGCTGTAGTATTCGGTAAATGTCCACTTTATAGCTTTTACCGTTATGCCGTCTTTAATGCGAGGATTTTCGGTAATATACGAATCATCGTCAAAGGATATGAAATTATTGTTGCGGGCTGGAAGATACGCAATAAGTGTGATAAGAGCTAAAACTACAGCCGTTATGATAATCACGGATTTTTTTAAGGCATGCAATCCAATAGGATGCTTATCGTTATTAGCACACATCATGGGTTAGACTTATTATATGAGAACAATGCGCGGGATTACAACCCTGCGCATTGCCTCATTTGATGTTTACCAGAGATTGTGCTGTGGCAGTTTGGTATTACTGCGCTATGTGATTAAAGTTTCCGCCTTTGGATCAGGGCCATATCTGTTATCCCCTTTAGTGCCCTCAGTGACAGCTAAGTATAAGTTGTAGAAAGGAATCAGCACAAACCACCCGCTTTTCCCAACATCGTGCATTCTGCGAATACCAGCCGCAATTGCAGGAAGCATAACGGCAAGGTTATAGATTTTAGAAAGTATGCCATATGAGCTTCCGGCAAGACCTTCTATAAATCCTAAGAGAAAAGAAATAATAAAATTAAAAAGAATAAACATCCAGTACTCTTTTCTTCTTGCTCTGCCTTCAAACACAGCGTACTTTTTTAGTACTGCCAGATACCAATTCATAAATGCCTCCTTTTTTGGGAAAGATTTTGTGTTTTTGAGTCCTAACCTTTTCGGATATAACCTGACTTTAATTCATTAATTCGTGTAAAGTCAATTATCCGAATTGCCTCATGAAAAAACAATATAAAAAGGCAACGTTGCCTCAAGTAAAAAACTATATGAAAAGATACGATAAAGACTCTCAGCTCAGAAAACTGGGAGGCATAAATGAGGTTAACGATGAAAGAAAGACATGCAGTAACTAAGGTGATAGCACAGAGGTATAAAAAAGCTGGGAAAAAGCAACCGGTAAGATAGCTACTACTAAAGAAATTAAGGATTTTTTTGAGCAGACTTTGGGTCAACCAATTCATAAAACGACAATCTATAGGATTCTTAAGAGAAATGGTTGGAGAAAAATAGTACCAGGACCATTTCATGTGCAGGCAGATAAAGAGAAACAGGAAGAGTTTAAAAAAAATTTAGAGAAAAAGTAGATGTTATCTTACAGGACAGAGACCCTAAAGATAAGCGTCCAGTGATAGTGATGGCACAGGATGAGGGACTTTTTGGCCGTATAAATAATGCTCGTAGAGCATGGGCTCCACCTGTCTTACGACCAAAAGCACCGCGTCAATATGTTTTTGCTGCAATCTGTCCGGCATTAGGGAAAATGACAGCCCTTATCCTGCCATACGCTAATACAGAAACAATGAATATCTCTCTTCGACAGGTTTCTATAGATTTTCAAATTTATTTCATGATCATCGTTGTTGATCTGGCAGCATGGCATATGTCTAAAAATCTTGTTGTGCCTGAAAACATCCGACTTATACCTCAGCCCGCACCACCCCTTTGTCATCCCGCACTTGTTGCGGGATCCAATCCTTTCTCTCTATCATTATATTATCTTTTGGCAGCTACCTTGGTATTAATCATAGTATTCTTGAAATCATTTAAATCACAGTTCAGACAATCCCCTCACAATCACTGGTTAAGGTTGCAAAATACTCCCAAACCCTGTAAAATAACACCTATGGAAAGTAATCGTGTGTTCTATAAAGGGGAGGCTAATTTAAAATGGATAAAAATGAACTATTAAGAATAATCAATAAAGCGGATAAAAATAAAGTTACAGCCTTAAACTTATCAGGCAAAGGACTAACAGCCCTACCTTCTGAGATTGGAAATCTTAAGAATTTAAAAGAGCTTTGGATTTCTAACAACCAGCTAACAACACTGCCACATGAGATAGGAAAACTTACTAACCTAACAGAACTTTATATTGGCACTAACCAACTAAAGAGCCTCCCACCTGAGATCGGAAAACTCAGTAACTTAAAAATTCTTTGGTGTGGCACTAACCAACTAAAAATTCTCCCACCTGAGATTGGAAAACTCAGTAACTTAATGATTCTTTTAATTGACACTAACCAACTAACAGCCCTGCCACATGAGATTGGAAATCTTACTAATTTGCAACAGCTTCATATTTATAACAACCAACTGACAGCCCTGCCACATGAGATTGGAAATCTTAAAAAACTAAAAGAGTTTACAGTCTCAGGCAACCCGCTTAAAACCCCGGCGATAGAAATTGCCTCTAAGGGCATTGATGCCATAAGAGAATATTTTGAATTGCTAAACAAGAAACCTGATGCTGTAACAAAATTATACGAGGCTAAACTCATAATCGTTGGCCAGGGCGGAGTAGGAAAAACGAGTATTTTAAGAAGATTAACCGATAACACTTTCTCAGAATCTCAGGAGTCAACAGAAGGAATAGAGATCAAAAAACTACCGATTAAAACTAAAGACAGCAATGAAATCACACTGAATGTGTGGGATTTTGGCGGGCAGGAGATATATCACGCAACGCATCAGTTTTTCTTAACTAAGCGCTCCGTCTATATGCTTGTCTGGGATGCAAGACAAGAGGCGGTCTTTGGCAGAATCGAGGATTGGCTCAATGTGATTAAAGCCTTTGGCGAGGACAGCCCGATAATTTTAGTTTTGAATAAATGTGATACGTATATTGAAGAGATTAACTCCAAAGATTTGAAAGCAAAATTTCCCAATATAATGGGTTTTCTTAAGGTAAGCTCCAAAACTCCTGGAAAGGGACCCGATTCTTTTAGTAAATTAAAGAAGGTAATAGGCGATGTGGCGGCTAAGCTCCCTCTTATGGGTACAGAGTGGGTAAATTCATGGATTGAAGTAAGAAAGACTTTAGAAGACGATAAACGGAATTATATAGATTATCCGGAATTTAAAACCCTTTGCAGAGAACACGATATAACTGAAAGTGAGGAAAGCCTCCTTGCAGAGTATCTTCACGATTTGGGAGTATTTCTGCATTTTAAAGACGACGTCATTTTACGTAACACGTTGATAATAAAACCCGCCTGGGGAACTCATGCGGTCTATAAGGTAGTAGCGTCAAAAAAACTAAAGCAAGGTGTTTTATGTGAAGACTACCTGCCGGAAATCTGGAAAGATACTGATGGTTATCCCAATTCTCAATACCCTACGCTTTTGAGGCTTATGAGAAAATTTGAACTCTCCTTTGCTATGGGAGACACAAATAATTACATAATCCCAAGCGTATTGCCCAGAGAGCCGATAGACTTTGATGATGATTTCACTACCTGTACGCATGTATTGTACCAATATGAATTCTTACCCAAAAACGTGATGCCGCATTTTATAGTCCGGGTGCATGATTTAATTAAAAGAGATAATGATAAATACCTATGTTGGAGAGACGGAGTTATTTTAAGCAAAGAAACAGAGACTGAAAAAACCTCCGCGTATATCAAAGCGGATGAGTCTAAAAGATTAATAGACATAACGGTAACAGGCGAAAGCAAACGGGAGTTTCTCTGGCTTATAAGACAGCATTTCGATACAATTAACGAAAAGATAAAGCAACTGAAAGTGGATTTATTAATACCGTGTTCGTGTACGGAAAATTGCCCGTCAGTATATAAATATGAAAATGTTCGTAAGTTTGAAAGAGAAGGAAAGAACGAATTTTTATGTATGGAATCAACAAAGGCGGTGTCTGTCAAAGAACTTCTTAACGGAATTGAAACTACGGAAAGGAGAAAAAAGGAGGAGGATTCAAAAAGCATGGGAGACAGTAAATTTGATGTGTTTATCAGCCACAGTTCAAATGATGCTGAATTTATTATGAATAATGTACTACCAAAGTTTAAAAGCAGAAGAATATCCTATTGGATTGACCATGAGCAGATTAGCTTTGGCGATGGAATTGTTCACAAAATAGAAGACGGACTACAAGCCAGCAAGCACGTCATGGTCTGCTTGAGTCCCGCACTTGGGAAATCAAACTGGTGCAGAGCCGAATATGAGTCTGTCTTACACAAAGTAATTACCAAAAAAACAGACAAAAAAGTTATACCCCTGAAACTAAGACTTGAGGATGGGGATGATTATGATACTCCTATTTTAATCACAGGCCTCAAAATGGCAGAGTTTTATAAAACGAAATCGTTTGAAAGTTAATGGATTATCTTGTGAAGTAGCGGCATAGCAAGTAGCAGTCAGAAGCATAACGATACGGCAAGGAGAAGGCGACGTAGGCGTACTTTTACAGGGGATTCCCCTTTAAGGGAGACGTCGAGGAGCTTTTGACGATGCCAACAAAGTTAGGCGATAGAATGCAACCTGGTATAACTGAAGAGACCGCTATGTTTTTGCTTGAAAACGACATTGAGGACTGCGAAAGACAATTGAAAAATAATCTGGGTTTTATGATGCGCTTTCGGATGTAAGAAAAATCGTCCTTATTGATATGTGTTTAATATGGGAATAGCAGCGCTGCTTAGCTTCACACAAACATTAAAGGATATTGAGGCCGGGAACTTTAAGAGCGCCTCACGCTAAATGATGCAAAGTCAGTGGGCAAGACAAGTGCATGGCCGTGCGTTAGAACTTTGCGCAATGATGAGAGACAATAACCTTATAGTATCTGCACTTCCCGGTCAAGAGTCACCTTAAACCGTTCATACACTGTATCCTCAATCAGTTTTGCAAAGTCCATGACCTCAGTAAATGTTGCGCTGTCATAGTTAACAATTGCAAGCGTATGGTTTGGGGACAGTCCAACTCGTCCAGCTCTGTAGCCCTTACCAAAACAGTTTTCGATAAGACATGCGGCTGAGATTTTTACCTCAGAATCCGCTTGCGGCCAGTACCAGTTTCTGTCTGATTTTGCACCATTTAACCCGTCAAGTATTTCATCAAAATGACCTGCTGATACAACAGGGTTTTTAAAAAATGACCCGGCACACTTAAATCCCCGATAGCCCTCCATTTGCAGCATTCCCTTGTATTCTCTGATTTTTAGTATCGCTGTTCTTACCTCTTTTAACGTTATATCGATATCTTTCAGAAAATATTTTTCCAAATCATGATACTTAACATTTGGTTTACCTACCCTCTTTAGAATATATTTAACCGATATAATAATATACCTGCCAAACCCCTCAGAATTAAATAAGCTTTTTCTGTAGGAAAATTTACATTCAGCATTATTAAATTTGACAACTTCTCCAGTATTTGCATCAAGAGCAATGACCTCAGAAATCAGGTTGTCCACCGACTGCCCGTATGCACCAATGTTCTGAACCGGCGAGGCTCCCACTGTGCCCGGTATTCCTGATAAGCACTCAACACCAAAAAGATTTTCACTCACACATTCGCTGACAAAATTATCCCATAGAACCCCGGCGCCACAAGTCTTATAAACACTCTCTCCGTCCGATATGGTTTCAGAGTCTGTGTTTGACATGTGAATTACCACACCGCCATAGCCTTTGTCACTTACTAATAAATTACTTCCTCCGCCTAAAACATAAAAAGGGATACTATTGAGTTTTGCAAACTCAATAGATTCAAAAACGCTGATAAGGCTCTCCGCCTTAACATAAAACCGGGCAGCTCCCCCTATTTTAAACGTTGTTAGCTCAGACAGAGGATAGTTTTCTAAAACATTTAATTGCATTGGCAAATATGATAACAATTAAAATGGTTATTTGGCAAATCTGTTATTGACAATCACCTCTACTCGCATTATTGACAAAAATATCCGAAAATGCTATTATTTATAGCATGCATATCACAGTCAGGGGGTGTTCAATGCATGCAGGGGGTGTTCAATGGTAAAGAATTTAAGGATAGCAACCCGTTTATATCTGCTCGTTTTTTTTATCTCTTCATTGACAATTGTTATAGGCATTTACGGCATGAGTAACACTGCCACAATAGATGGTATGATGAAAGCCGGTTTGGACAAGACTAAAGTTTTTTCTGATGGTGTTGATACTGCCAGAGATGCCCAGGTTACATTCAAAAAACAGGTGCAGGAATGGAAAGATATTTTACTAAGAGGCAGCGACCCTGAGGCATTTAAAAAATATAGTGCCGGTTTTGCCAAACAGGAGGAAAAGGTACAGGAAAATCTGAAGAAATTGAAGACGATTATGGAAACTATTGGCATTTCATCAACAATGGTTGACGAGGCGCTGAAAGTACATGACATGCTTGGCGTTAAATACAGGGAAGCCCTCAAAAGTTACGACCCAAATAACGGAAACAGCTATAAAATCGTAGATACGCTTGTAAAAGGAATTGACAGAGCTCCTACCGACAGCATAGATGGAATCGTAAAATATATCAAGGAGAAACAATCCGCCTCAATTTCAGAACTTCAAAACAGCGGAAATCAAAAGTATAATTCAACGCGCAACATAACTATTGGCCTTATAATAACGATAGTATTTCTGTCGTTATTTACGGCTGCAATATTAATCCGTAAAATAATGAAATCACTTTTATATTTAAAAGAAACAACGGAAAGTGCAGCTGGTGGCGACCTGACGAAAGACGCCCTGGTAGTCAGTGACGACGAAATCGGAGAGCTTGCAAATTCCTTTAATACCATGTTGGGGAGTTTAAGGAATATCATAAGCAAGATTTTTTCTGGAGTCAGTCTGCTTGCAGAGGTCTCAGAGGAACTTAACTCCACAATGACAACTATATTACAGATGATTGATGAGCAAACGAACAAAACCGGACAGATTTCCACATCTTCAACTCAGATGTCTCAAACTGTTGTAGATATCGCAAGAAATGCCTCAGATATGGCTGCATCAGCAGCAAACACATTGAAGGTTGCAAATGATGGCTCATCGATAGTAGAAAAAACAGGAAAAGAGGTTAAGGAAATATCCAAGACAGTGTTGTCGCTATTCGATGTGATAAATTCATTAGGGGAGCGTTCTAAGCAAATAGGTGAAATAATAAGTGTTATAAAAGACATTGCAGACCAGACGAATCTTCTTGCCCTTAATGCCGCAATTGAGGCAGCCCGTGCCGGAGAGCAGGGACGCGGATTTGCAGTTGTTGCAGATGAGGTTAGAAAATTGGCTGAAAGAACAGGCAAGTCAACAACTGAAATAAGTGGCATGATTAACTCGATTCAGGAGGAAACTACAAAGGCTATAAAATCCGTGCAGGATGGAACCAAGAGTGTGGAGACTGGAGTGAAGCTGGCTGAACAGGCAAAGATGTCTTTGGATAAAATAGTGGAGACAGCAGGAAATCTACATTCAATGGTACAGCATATAGCTACCTCCACCGAGGAAATGTCAACAGTTTCCGGCACTATATCTGAGGACATCAGTGCAGTGGCAGTTATCTCCGATGAAACCTCCGGCCATTCGCATAAAATATTAGAGTCTGTAAATAAACTTCAAACGCTCTCAGCAGATTTACAGAGAACTGCCGGACAATTTGATGTCGGAGAGAAAGTTAGAACCCATCACAGCAGCAACACTTATCAAAAACGATTATTAGCTTAATCCAAATTGCTTTTCTTATCGTTCTACAGCCTTGCAGAGAGCTGAGACATAATCGGTCTCTCTTTTAATGCGGATAGAGAGTGCATCAGGTTTTTTAGCGGTTTTTTTTGATTTCTGAAATTGTTTGTTAATCTCTGAAAGGAGATCGCTGCGCTCACACACTGTGAGAGCATACCATTTCTGAATGTAATTTCCGTAAGGCGTGTTTTCGTATTTTTTATGGGGGTATTTTCTTGCTTGTTTAACGTAATCTCTCAAAACCTCTCTTATACCAAATATCTTATGGACGTAGTTAGCGTTTTCAACATTTTCAACATATTTATAAAAAACAGACGGATCGCCTCTGCTTTGGCGGTAGTAGTGTGATACGCTTTTGGGAGAGCTGTTGTATATCCAGAAGGACCACAGCCATCGTTCTGAGTTTGTGGGCTTTTTCCCCTTTAAGGCAAAAGATCTGTCCCACGAATAGGTCATATTAAAATTATCTTTAAGCAGCGCTATGGCAGCCTCTGTGCTGATTTCAGGGTCATTTCTATGGTCATGGCCTCTTAGTTTGTCAATGAGCCCATAGGATTTTGCCGTATCCGGCATAAATTGCCAATAGCCACTTGCGCCTGTTGATGACAACGCAGAGGCATTCCATGAGGATTCGGCAAGTGCTAAAAACACTATCTCAAACGGAACCGATTTAGCCCGGCATTTGTTGTAGATCATTTTTAAATGGCCGCTTTTAACCAATCGCTCCCAACCGGCTATCAGGTTTTGATATGACGTCTTAAGCCCCATTGCGTTATTTCCTTTATATGTTAAGATGTCAATGTCATATTGAATATCCTTTTCGCTAAGGACAGCTTTCCATCTTAAAATCCGTTTGACATTTGATTTTCCGGCTGGAGGATATACTGAGGGTGCGCGAAATAGAAGCTTATCTGTAAGGTCTTCATCAGAGAGAGTGTTCGGTACGGTATTAGTTTTAACCGGTGTATGTTTTGCCTTAACAGTAGGTTTGTGTGTTTGATGTCTGGATTTCGCTGACGCCTCTGAGGATGCAATAAGCGTCAAAATTATAAAAGATACTAAAAAAATCCTCGAGAGCATCATTAAACTCTAATGAGCCTCAGCCCAGTTTTTCCCAACACCGATGTCAACAGTTAGCGGCACCCTAAGCGGATAACAGTTCTCCATTTCCGCCTTGATTATGGCTGTTGCCGCTTCAAGCTCACTTTCCGGCACCTCAAACACTAGCTCATCATGCACCTGTAGCACCATCTTTGTCTTTAACCCGCGGGTTTTTGTGTGAAGGTTAATCATTGCCAATTTAATTATATCTGCCGCCGAGCCCTGTATAGGGGAGTTTACGGCCAGCCGCTCAGCCTGAGAAGCTACTGCTTTGTTAGAGCTTAAAATACCCTCGATTTCACGACGTCTTCCAAGAATCGTTTCCGTATAGCCAAGGCGCTTGGCACTCTCTATGGTCTTTGTTATAAATGCGCTTACTCCGGGGTGTTTCATAAAGAAGGAGTCAATGTAGTTTTTGGCGTCATTTTTAGAAATTTTGAGTGCCTCTGAAAGACCAAAAGAAGACATCCCGTAAACTATCCCAAAGTTTATACTTTTTGCTGCCCTGCGGTGCTCTGAGGTTACCCGCTGCGCAGGGATATTAAAGATGTCAGCGGCTGTTTGAGTATGAATGTCCTCGTTCCTTTGAAATGCCTCCATAAAACCAGAGTCGTTGCTAAGGTGAGCCAGTATGCGGAGCTCTATCTGTGAGTAATCGGCTGAAACTATAAAACAGCCATCATCGGCACAAAAGGCCTCTCTCAGTGCTGCTGCCCAGGGACCCTTTATGGGAATGTTTTGCAGGTTTGGGTTAGTGCTGCTTAATCTGCCGGTTGCCGTTGCGCACTGGTTAAAAGTGGTGTGAATGCGTCCGGTTTTAGCGTTAACAAACCCGGGCAGTGTATCCAGATAGGTGTTTTTCATTTTAGCGAGATTCCGATACAGAATAATTTCTGCCGGAAGCTCATGTTTAGTGCTAAGGGATTCAAGAACGGCTGTGTCGGTTGAATAGCCAGTCTTTATTTTTTTACCGGGAGAGAGTTTGAGTTTGTCAAAGAGCACCTCCTGAAGCTGCTTAGGGGAGTTTATGTTAAACTCACAGCCGGCTAAGAAAAATATCCGCCGCTCTGCGGTTTTTATGTCCTCATCAAACTTAACCGAAAGCGCCTTTACCCGTTCCTTGTTGAGCTTAACGCCTGTTCGCTCCATTTCATAAAGCACCGGTAGAAGTGCAATTTCAACGTTTTCGTACAAACTGTATAGATTCGCTTCTTTTAGTTTATCTGACAGGATTTTATGAAGTTTTAGTATTAAAATAGGCGTATTCTCCGTCTTTTGAAACTCAAATGCGTAGTCCATGGCAAGGTCTTTTAACTGCCGGTTTACATGGTTTGGGTTAAGGATGTGGGCGGCTATCATGATGTCATGAATGTTTTCATAAGCAGTGATGTCAATGCGGTGGAGCTCTTCTTTAATATCATAAGAGACTTTCTGAATGTTTTTGTTTTGAAAAATTTTAGTAAATATGGCGGTCTTTTTCTCAGTATCTGTGTTAAGCGTTACGGAACAAGAATTTTTACCGTCAAACGAAAACGAAATACCCATCTCAGGGAAAAAACCACCGGTTCCTTTCTTATAGCTTTTCACTGCAAATATGCCTGAACCTTGCTGAGCTTTAATCGTCTGTGATAATTCCTCTAAAGAGGTTATCTCCTTAGGAGTGACAATCTCAGGCTGTTTATCATTTACGACTGGAGTTGGAATCATTCTTAATAGAGAGGAAAATCCGTATTTAAGAAAATCCTCCCTCAGTGTTTCCCATGCGGGCTCCTTTAAAATTAACTCCTCATACGACATTGCAAGCGGAACATTGGTATCTAGCTTAACCAAAGAGTCACTCAGCCGGATAGTTTCCGCATTTTCTGTGATAAGTCTCCGGATGCGTTCATTTTTTATTTTTTCCGGAGCGCTTAAAAGCTCATCCAGAGAGCTATAATTTTTTAGGATTTCGACAGCGGTCTTCTCTCCAATCCCCTTAACTCCGGGCACACCGTCCGATTCATCGCCGGTTATGGCCATAAGCTCGTGGATTCTGCCGGGTGGGAGCAAAAAACGCTTTTGTACAAACTGTGTGTCAAGTATTATGTTTTTAACAGGATCAAATATTTTAATATTCTGTCCAATAATTTGAAACATATCTTTGTCTCCCGAAGCTATAAATACGGGGGTATCGGGCCGTGCAAATCTAAGTGCCAGGGTTGCCATTATGTCATCAGCCTCAAAACCAGGCAGAGCAATGGTTTTTATGCCAAGGGCTTCAACCACCTGTTTAGCCGGCTCAATCTGCTGTATAAAATCATCTGGCGGAGCCGGTCTGTGTGCCTTATATGCCTCAAAGAGTTTGTGCCTGTGGGTTTTTTCTTTAGAATCAAAAATTAGAGCCATTGCATGGGGCTTCTTATCGTTGATCAATTTAAACATCATAGTGGTAAGCCCGTATATCGCATTTGTTGGAAAACCAGAGGGTGAGGTAAGTGCCCTTATGGCATGAAATGCACGGTACAAAAACGCCGTTGCGTCAACTAAGTAGATTTCCTTTTCCAATTTAAGTTCTGTAGCCTCCGTAAGTAGTATAGCAAATTCAAAGTTAATCCTGTGAGCTTATTCCTTTTTTACACAATCAAAAGGTGAGGTTGTATAAAGTAAATCATTACATAATTATAAGTTTTTAATTATAATAGATTTATTATTAAGTTTGGTTTTGAACAGAAGATACAAAGGCAATAAATGAATTTTACTAAAAAACGAAATTGAGAAGGCAATATTAACCCGTAAAGTACTAAGAGGTGGAAAATGAGTATCGCAGATGAGTATTTAAAAAAGCAACTTTCTGTCCCTGAATTTAAACAGTCTTATATGGAGGAGAAAGTTAAGTTGGATATTGAATATCAACTTGAAGATTTAAAAAATGATATTCAGTCTCTCAAGCCCAGTGAAGAGATAATAAAAAAGATTGATAGAATTGAGAAATTCATTTTGTCTGTTTAATTGTCAGAAATAATTCGTAATAAACTTGTTTAATAATTCGATTACAGAAGTTTCTTTCCGTTATTTTTAAGGTGGCAACGCTTAAACAAACAGCCGGAAATTACATTAATATGTGGAACATCAATCTGAAAAACCGCTACTCGAAAATATCTCTGACGTTTACAGTAAGTCCTTCTATGACTTTAGAGGTAACAGAGCCCTCAAGCTCTGCAATGCAAAACTGCTCGTACCTGCCGTTTACGATGGTAAAGACCTCTATGATTTGCAATTGAGGTATCACTATCCAATACTCCGGCACTCTGTATTTCTCATATATTTTTTTCTTAATACTGGTGTCTCTGTTATAAGTTCCCGTTGAAACGATTTCTATGATCAGATCAGGCACGCCTCTTACCCAGTCCTGAAATATTGCCATGTTCTCTTTTTTGATAAACAAAATATCAGGCTGAAGACGATTTATCCCCTCCTCAAAGATCACATCAAGCGGAGAAAAAAACACCCTGCCTGCCTCGTTTTGTTTGACATGCTGATACAACACACCATAAAGGTTAGCAGCTATCAGTTGATGCTTTCCAAATGGGCTCGGCCCCATGATTTCCTCTCCGTTTATGATTTCCGTTAAATCAAAATCTTTTTCAAGTGTTTCCATAAATAAAGTTTATCACCGGTACTTCTGTTTTGTCGAGACCATGAAATATGCAATTTGGCATGTTGACAAAATCTCTGCAATATTTTACATTAAATGTGTACACATTCAGTCTTAACTGATTTCAGGAGGTCGTAATGGAGAGCGTTGTAGAGGATATTTCAGTTACAAAAAAGAGGTTAACCATAGAGGCGTCGGCCTCTGAGGTTGAGGGTGAGGTCGTAAAGTCACTAAATGAGGTCAGGATGAAATCAAGACTTCCCGGATTTCGCCCCGGCAAAGCACCTCTTTCACTGATAGAGAAAAAGTACAGAAAAGACGTAGAATCGGATGTTGTTGAGAGGCTCGTAACGACTTACTATAACGATGCCCTTAAGAGCGCAAAGCTGCGAGCACTCACTCAACCTGTTGTTGAAAGCCGCAACTATGAAAGCAGAGGCGGCATTAAACTGGTGGTAAGCTTTGAAGTGCGCCCACCTATTGAGGGACTTAGTTACGAGGGATTGCCTCTAACGGCGGTTAAGGCTACGGTCTCCGATGAGGAGATGGAAATCTATCTCAAACGCATTGCGGTAAATAAGGCAACCTACACTCCGGTGGATCACCCGATAGAGCTTGAGGACCTTGTTGTGGCAGACTATGTTACTACTGATGACGGTAAGGCCTATGACGACCAGTTTATAAAAATTGGAGCAGGGGTGTTTCCTGATGAGTTTTATAAGGCTCTGATTGGAAAAAGTAAGGGGGATACAGCAGAGGTTAAAGTTGCTTTTCCTGAAACTTATCCAAATCAGGAACTAAAGGGCAGAGAGGTTGACCTGAAAGTTACAATCAAAGAAGTTAAGGCTCTTTCCACACCTGAGATAGATGACGAGTTAGCTAAGGATTATGGTTTTGACGACCTGCAATCACTAAAAAAGACGGCTGGCGAAAACCTGCTTACCGTAAAAACTGACCGTGCCCAGAAAGAAGAAAAAGCGCAGCTGATTAAGGCTCTGATTGATAAATATGATTTTGAGCTTCCCGAGACACTGTTGAAAGAAGAGATAGACGCTATAGTCAAACAAGCCAGAACAGTTGAAGCGTACAAAGATGTCACGGACGAACAGCTTAAGGAAAAATTTAATACCGATGCTGTAAATAATGTAAAAACCATGGTGCTCATGGACGCAATCGGAGAGCTTGAAAATATAAACGTAACAGAGGACGAGATGAGAGAGCGGATACTGATGCTTGCCGAGTCATCCTCAATGAGCCCTGAGGCACTGATGCAGTATTTCAATTACAGGGACGGTTCCCTTGATGGGATACGCTACACCATATTCAGAGAAAAAGTTGTAGATGCCATCCACAAAAAGGCTAAAGTCACAGAGGAGGAAAGTTAAAATGCCCTTTATCCCTATGGTAATAGAGCAAACAGGCCGGGGCGAGCGGGCTTACGACATATATTCAAGACTGCTTAAGGACAGAATCGTTTTTCTTGGTACGGCGGTGGACGATAACGTAGCAAACAGTATAATAGCCCAAATGCTGTTTTTACAGACGGAGGACCCGGAAAAGGACATCCACCTGTATATAAACTCTCCTGGCGGGGTTGTGACCTCAGGACTTGCTATCTATGACACCATGCAGTATGTAAGACCAGACATTGCCACGTACTGCACAGGGCAGGCAGCAAGCATGGGTGCGCTACTGCTTGCAGCTGGAGCTAAGGGCAAACGCTTTGCCCTTCCCAACTCACGAATACTCATACATCAGCCAATGGGTGGCTTTAGCGGACAGGCTACAGATATTGAGATTCATGCACGGGAAATTTTAAAAATAAGAGAGAGCCTCAATCACATACTGGTTCACCACACAGGCCAGCCTCTGGAAAAAATCAGCAATGATACGGAACGCGACTATTTTATGTCCTCTGAGGAGGCTAAGACGTATGGACTTGTCGATGAGGTGATAATGTCCATAAAATCAACAGAAAAGGCTTAGGTGTTTTACATTAAAGACAGGTAACAATTTTGCTTGATAAAGAGGATAAAATGGGAAAGAAGAAAGAGGACCAGTTACGCTGCACATTTTGCGGTAAACTACAAAGTGAGGTCAAAAAGCTTATAGCAGGCCCCTCGGTATATATATGCGATGAGTGCGTTGATTTATGTAACGATATTATAGCCGAGGACTTAAAAGTACATCTATCCCATAGAGGACACACTGGTGTTCCAACCCCAAAGCGGATAAACACTTTTCTGAACGACTATGTTATAGGGCAAGAGAGGGCTAAAAAAATAATATCCGTTGCTGTACACAACCACTACAAGCGGATTTACAGGCAGTCGGAATCTGAGGTGGAACTGCAAAAGAGCAATATAATATTAATTGGCCCCACGGGGACCGGAAAAACCCTGCTGGCTCAGACCCTTGCCAGATACCTTGACGTCCCGTTTACCATAGCCGATGCTACTACGCTGACCGAGGCCGGATATGTCGGTGAGGATGTGGAAAATATTATCCTGAAACTCTTACAGTCAGCAAACGGTGACATTGAAAGAGCTCAGAAGGGAATAATCTATATTGACGAAATAGATAAAATCAGTAAGAAAACCGACAATCCCTCAATTACGCGTGACGTCTCCGGAGAGGGAGTACAGCAGGCACTTCTTAAGATAATTGAGGGGACAATAGCAAACGTGCCGCCTCAGGGTGGGCGCAAGCATCCTCATCAGGAATACCTCCAGGTGGACACCACTAACATACTGTTTATCTGCGGGGGGGCATTTAACGGACTTGAAGATGTCATCGAACACCGTGCCGGAAAGAGCACCGTGGGGTTTGGCGCCGAGCTTTATACAAAAAAGAAAAAGGAAAATATAATGAGTCAGGTAGCTACCGAGGATTTGACAAAGTACGGGCTTATTCCGGAGCTTGTAGGACGCCTTCCTGTCATCGCAACCCTTGATGCCCTCAGTGAGGACGCATTGGTGCAGATTCTCGTTGAACCCAAAAATGCACTTATTAAGCAGTACGAAAAGCTTCTGTCTTTTGAAAACGTGAGGCTACGCTTTACAGACGGAGCACTCAGGGCGATTGCTAAAAAGGCAATAGTACGCAAGTCCGGCGCCCGCGGATTAAGGGCTATTCTTGAGGAGGTTATGCTTGATGTGATGTATGAAATCCCCTCTCAAAACGGTATAAAGGAGTGCATAATCAACGAGGAAACTATAACAAACAATGTTAAGCCTCATCTTATATACGAAACACAGGTTGAATTGGCCTGAGGCAGGTTACGGCCTCTTAAAGTAAGGCACTATTGAAGAGATTAGTCTCTATTTTGTCATTCCTGCGAAGGCAGGAATCCATTCTCTTAACAGAAGCATAAAGGACTGGATTCCCGCTCGGGGGCGGGAATGACAGAAGAAAAAACCTCAACCATCGAACAATGTAGGTATTTCATTAGGAGTTGTGTTAAATGCAAAAGCACCATGATGATTCAAACAAGGCTCTCAGACTCATGCCTTTTGTCATTGTTTCCATTATACTTTTCTTTTGTTACTACAGTATAAACAGGTCATATCCGTTTTATTTTATATGGGATATGGATCATCAGGTACTGCTTGACCTTTTACAAGTAAACAGCAGCATGCTTCCCAGCAATCTCACCCATCCGGGCTTTGGCATTAAGTTTCTCCTGTACCTTACGCATAAAACAGCCTATGCACTAAAGTACATTTCCGTATCCGGTTTCAAAGACCTTTATGAATCGGTAAGTCCTCTTGTCTGTGTAGCCGAACTAACCGAGTTTTACCGCAGGCACTCCCCAGTGCTTGCCTTTCTCACGGTTTTATTGTTATGGTCTTCTCTTAACATTATTTTTAAACCCAAATGGTGGATTAGTTTATTTGTGCTTATTTTTCTGGGATTTCAGGAATCCCTTCTCTACCATAGCAGTATGATACGCTCCGAGCTGTATTGTGTGTTTTATTGGAGTTGTGCCGTATTTTTCACATCATGTGCTACAAAGCAGCACAATAGCCTGCGTAGAAATACTTATTTGATACTTGCAGGAATTTTTGTCGGATTATCCCTTCTTACAAAGGTTCAGGCCATTATGTACATATTTTTTGTAGCGCCTTTTTTTGTGTCTAACCAGTTTTGCTGTACCCAGTACAAAGACACTGAGAGGGTAACTGGAAACAATAAACCATCTGCGCATTATTTTTACTTATGTGTCGTTAATACCGCCGTGTTTTTTCTTCTTATGTTTATGGGCTTTGTTTTCAAAATGCCCACTGCTGTGGAAACTCTTAACCAACAACCCTACGGCTTTACAAAAGTGTCAATTGTTTTTTTTGCAATATGGGGATTTTACTTACTTTATAATCTGTTAGCGTTTTATATTCCCAAACTTAATACTCCTGAGCGAAAACCCTTGCTTTTGATAAATCTCATTGTGACCGGCTTCATATGTTCTTTTTTGCTGCATTTTTTGATTTATTCTGATACAAGTCTGTCTTTCAATTACTTGTTAAGTGATACTAAGTCGTTATTTTTCAATCCTCAACAAATAATGGCTAACTCTCATATGGTCAATCTAACAAAACTGACAGAGCAAATCGTATATAACCCGTTTCTTTTTGCAGTCAACGCTGCCGTTACTGCTGTACTGGCACTGGGGTACTTAATGAAATTTATTGAAATACAAAAGCGCCAGATTGTTATGCTCTTTTTACTTTTAGCGCTGACATACACAAACACCGTATTTGCAACACGTTTTATGTTAAGGGATTACCTGTGGGTTGAGATAATGGTTAATTTTGTAAGCATATATCTTGCACTGATAATCATGTCAAATATCAAAAAACATATAAAACCAGTATTATTTTTTTTAATTGTTATATTTTTGATCTTGTTTACCAAAAATATCTGTCAATGTGTGAAAGTGCCTGTAAGAATTAATGCAAACTATGGGCAGTACGGATGGAAAGTAATGCTTGGCCACGTATATGACCGTATTGGTGAAAAAAACTATGCCGCAATTATGGATTTACATTACTTAATAAAAACTAAAAATAACCGTTTTTCTTATGATATTCAAAATGCCCTTAATTATGAAGACAATAAAAGAATTGCCTCATTCATTTTTCCCTGTTCAAAAGTAAACACCAGGTATCTGGGTTTTATCGATCAGATGGAGCATGTGTGGAAGGACAGTTTTGACTATATAATTATAGGGTTTCCGGAGGTTTTAAAAAATGCGCTGACTATTGACCCAGCATTTGTATTGTCGCAAACAACCTGCAGGTTAAAACCTGACACTGTTTCGACAGATGAATTTGGCGGGCCATTTGTTGAGTACCAGGATAAGATCAACGGTAAACCAAAGGCTGGGATTTTACCTGTCTTTGTCAGGAGGGATTTAGATGTAATATTGTTTGTTCACAAAGAGGACGAGGCAGCTCTCACAAGCATCAACCTCGTACCTATTAACATTAAGATAGTACTGTCAGATGGAAAGAACCAGCTGGAATTACACGGGCTTGAAATTAAAAAATACTCAGAGATCGATGTGAGTAAAATAAAGTATAAGTACCTCTTCGTTATAAAAGAGCTCTACCCCTATAATTACTCACCTTTAAAAATGTTCCCTAAGGCAGATAAAGACTGAAACATCCGCCTCCTAAAGAGCATGTGTTACATAGATTTATATATCCTCTCTTGTCTTTGTTTGTGTGGTAGTCAGCAACAATTTCTGCAAAGAAAAGCCCTAACCCAGTGCTACCCGAGGAGAAGTCTATAGACTTATCCCTGTGGTTACTTGTTGCATCTATTAGATTCTTAGGATAACCTCCGCCATCATCCTCTATAGAAATCTTTAAGTATCCATCTTCAACTACTGCCACAAGTCTGAGTTTTGATTTTGTATATCTGAAAGAATTGTTCATGGTGCTGTTTAACACCCCTGAGATCATGTCTAAGTCAAAAAACCAAAACAGGTCATCTTCACACTCTGTCTCTACGGTTATGTTCTTATAGTCAAGCATTGTCTTGTTTTGAATAACCAGATCATTGAAAAGCTCGTTTATGGAATTGTAAGTAATGTTAAGAGAGTACATAGACTTGTCAAGTCTGTAGAGGGAGAGAAGCTGAATAAGATTATTATTTACGCGTTTAGCCTCGTAATGCAGATGCGTTAGTTGCACTGCCTCAGGGACATCAATTTCTTTAAAGTAATCAACCACGTCATCAAGATAATTTAACAGCATACTAAGAGAATTCTTCATATCGTGAACGGCTGACGCTATTATCGTTGCAAAATCTATATTTCTCTGTTCAATATCCATTTTAGCAGCCCCCTATGCCTCAGTGAGTTTTTTGTACACAGCAACAAGTTCCTGGTACTTTTTATAAGTAGGATCAACCTTTCTTATCTGATCAAGATACCGCTGTACCTGATTTACATGTTTGTCTGTCTTGCCAAACTTCTGCATATACATGAGCATTGCCTGAGCGGCGTTAGCATTGATAATCTTATTTTCAGGCAACCCCGAGGCAGCTTTTGAAAAAAAGTCTATAGCCTCAGCTAACTTCCCGTTTTTAACCAGCATAACGCCATCGTTATTTACCTTTATGATTTCCCGCTTTGTAGCGGCAATCATCCTCTCACCCTCTGTCTGCATATCGGCACTGGTAAAGACCTCCTGGGCCTTCTTTAGAACCTTTTCATTATCGTGGTTATTCCTGATGACATCCTGCATTATTAGGTTAGCTTTATCGGTCTCGCCCAGTTTAAAAAATGATCCTGCAATATCAAGTGAGGCCACTGAGTTAACTGTTCCCTTCATGCCGCTAAAAAGAGAATTAGCCTCCTCTATTGAGCCCTTTAGATCTGCTTCATTGCCAAGTTCCTTGTGGGCAAGCCCCTGCATTAAAGTTGCCTGAAGGGTTGACTCTCTGTCATTTGTAAAGATAGTTTTTGAGTCCTGAAGAATTTTAAGTGCTTTTTCAGGAGTTTTCTTATCCAGCATTACCTGTGCAAGCCCTGTATAATCCTTAGCGCTCTTGAAACAAGAATTCTTACCGAGATCCACCGCTTGCTTGTATGAATTTTCAGCAGTAGCCAAGTCATTGTTTTTATAGGCTAAATCCGCTAACGCCTTCTGTCTTAGAATTGCTTTAGGAGACAGCTCAAGAGCCCGCATCAACATACGCTGTGCCTCTTTTGAGTCTCCAAGCGCCTCCAGAACCTTTGCCAGCCAATCGTATGCTTCAACAAATGACCTGTTTTCATCAATTATCTCAAGAAATATTTCCTTAGCCTCCATATGTTTATTGCTTAAAAACAGGGCCTTACCTAGCCCCAGCAGCGCCCATGGGAGTCTTCTTATGTTTACAATTTGATTATATATTGATTCTGCCTCAGGATAATCCCCCACTGTTATTGAAAGTTCGGCCTTTAACTTAAGTAACTCATAAAGGTTTTTGGGCTTGGACTGAATCTTTTCATTACACATTCTGAGAGCGCTGTGGTAATCTTTGCGGGCAAGAGCTTTATCTATGGTTGCAAAATCATTTTTCTTTTCCATGATTTTTTCAAGCCGGGCCAATAACGCCTCTTTTGTAAAGGGCTTTGTCAGATAGTCATCCGGCTTATACTCCATCGCACCCATGACCATTCTCATAGTGTTTTCTGCTGTAATCATAATGAATATGGCTGAGTATTTAAGGATTTCTTTGTGCTTAGCCTCTTCAAGTATCTGTTGACCGTCCCGCTTATTTTCGCCCAGGTTGTAATCACAAAGGATTAAATCGTATGATTTCAAAGCTATTTTATCTATCGCCTCATCGCCATCCCCTGTGTCATCCACATCACTTGCACCCAGAGACTGCAGCATCTTCTTAACAGAATAACGAAACTCGGAAAAATCATCTACCAGCAGACATCTCTTACCTTCTAAAATTAACTTTAACGGCATCTCTATACTTCTCCACTACAGGTTGACCGCTTGCAAGGCAGCAACCGCCTTTTCCTCAGAAGCACCTTACTCACCTCAGCACTTTGTGCAATACCTGCGTATTTCAACATTAACAGCTAAATTATACAAATAATAACATTATCTGTCAACAGATATAATAAACAAAAAATTTCAAACAATCTTAGTTTGATAAAAACTGCTGATTATTAAATTGAAGAGGCCTGAATTATTTACTTTGCCTCAGACATTTTTTCCTTTAATAAATATGCGCTTTGTAGATTTCTCCTTGCCATTTCCATATCTGGAGCAAGCTTTACTGCTCTTTCTAATAACTCAATTGATTTGTCCACATCCCCTAAGTAAGCGTAAGAAACACCAAGACCGTTGAAAGCTGCAGCGTTTTCAGGGCTGATTTGCAGCGCTTTTGTAAATTCCTCTTTAGCTGCAGCAAAATCTTTTAACTGAAATAAGAGGATTGTTCCAAGATTTATGTGAGCCTGCAAAAACCTCGGATTAATGGTTATTGCCTTTTTCAGTGCGGCCACACCCTCTGCCACCCTGCCGGTTTCAGCAAGATACAATCCCAGATTTACAAACATAACCTGATTATTTTCTGTAACACTTATAGCACGGTCAAATAGTGTCTCGCTGTTTTTCCAGTACATGCTTTGCTTTACGGCAACAACGCTTAAACACACTATGGCAACCGCTGCTATAAAAGGATACAATTTTATTAAAAAATTGCTGGACTTGACAACAGAAGGAAGCGCCATAACAATTATCAAAAAAATACCGATATGCGGTATATACGAGTATCTGTCAGCCATTGCCTGTACACCAACTTGCACAAATCCTATTGCAGGAACCAATGTTCCAATGTACCAAAACCATCCGATAAAGACATATGGATGTTTTTTTATAAGCAAAATTGAAACAACGCCAATAACTATCAACAACGACAGCGCAGCAGCAAAAACAACTGGATTTACCGCCTCAGGGAGCGGATACAGGGCGCATAAGTTTATGGGGATAAACATCTTATAGATATACTTAACATAAGAAACTATCGCATTCATAAACGCAGTGGAAACTGGCAAATGGGTTATGGAGCCGCCTTCTTTTTGGACATGCACGGTTATAACGCACGAAATCACAGTGAGCAACATAAAAGGTAATTTCTCCTCTATAAGAAGAATTGTGGATTTCGATAAAGTAGTAAATCTTCTTAAAGGCCAAAAATCCAGAAGCAAAGCTAAAAATGGTAACGTGACCCCCATGGGTTTAGAAGCCAGTGAAAAGGCAAATGCGAAAAATGCAAAAAAGTAGTACAAGGCTCTCTTTGAAGCCGTATAGCGGACATAAAATAACAGAGATAAAAAAAAGAAAAACACACTAAGAACATCCTTTCGTTCGGAAATCCATGCCACAGATTCCACCCGCAGCGGATGAACCGCAAACAGGGCTGCTATGACAAAAGCCCGCGGTGAGGATTTAGTAAGGCGTAAAAACAGAAAAAACACTAAAATTGTATTGGCGCAGTGAACGGCAAGGCTTGTTATGTGATGCCCGCGAGGGTTAATGCCAAACATAGACACATCCAGCATGTGTGAAAGTAAAGTGATGGGAAACCAGTTGGAATCAACATGAGCGGTAAGCGCCCACTTTACATTTTCCAATGTAAACCCCCTAAGAACATTCGGATTTCCTGTTACGTACTTAGGGTCATCGTATTTTACAAAATCATTACTTAAGGAGGGATAGAACACAGTTATTGTGAGCGCAACAAGACCCGCTGCCCAAAAAGCAGTAAAGTAATTTTGACGTATTATTTTAAGTGAAATCATAATTTAGCGTTGCCTTTCTTTGCTATAGCTTTAAGAGCAATCATTTTGTTTTTGGCGGCATCACTGTGTGTTGGGTCAAGAGTCAGAGCTTTGTCAAAGAGCTCAATTGCGTCCTTTTCCTTACCATTTAGGGCAAGCACAACACCCAGCCCGTTGTAATCGTCAGCGTTGTTTGGATTAATGCTGATAGATTTTTCAAAACACCTTACAGCTTCTTTTGGTTTTTTTAGTTGAAATAAATAGACTGTCCCAAGGTTTGTGTAGGACTCTGAAAAGTTTGGATTGGCGATGATGGCTTTCTTTAACTGCTCTGCTCCATCCTGCGGATCTCCGTTTAATGCCAACGCTACACCAAGATTAGAGTACATCACGTAATTATTTTTTGTGACTGCCACGGCATGTTTAAAAAGCGTTATGCTGTCTTTCCAGTAGTGCTGCTGATTTATAGTTAAGGATAACATAGTGGCGGCTAAAATCACCGTTACGAGATAAAACAACTGCTTAAAGCGCTCATATTTGTGATATAGATCAAAAGAGAAATTAGCAATAATCAGAAACAGCCCAATGTAAGGCATATACGTGTATCTGTCCGCCATTGACTGAAGCCCCACCTGTACAAGGCCAATTACGGGTACAAGCATTCCCAAAAACCAAAACCATCCGGTAAAAATATACGGGTTGATTTTAATTTTTGATATGGCAACCGCTGAAACTGTTACTACAAATATAAGCGAAACCAAAAGAGCAGGCTTTGAGATTTCCTGAGCTAAAGGATAAAAAACCGCTAACCTTACAGGAATAAACAGTTTATACACGTACTGAGCATAACCAATGACAGCGTTTTCCACTCTGTAATCTATAGGCAGTATGGTCATAGCACCGCTTACTTTTTGTACGTTAAACGTTATAAAACATGAGATTACAACAAGTAAGAAAAGTGGGATTTTCTCATACAAGAGCCTTAATATGGAACCCTGAGTTTTAATTCTGTTAAGAGGCCAAAAATCAAGTAGCAGCAACACAAAAGGCAAAGTTACAGCCATAGGTTTTGACATGAGGGCTAGTGTAAACGAAAATATAACTGCCAAATATCTTAAAACCACAGGCCTTCTGACATATTCCGCATATAAATAAATTGTTAAAAAACAAAACAGCGCACACAAGACATCCTTTCTCTCTGCCACCCATGCCACAGACTCAACACGGGTCGGATGAATGGCAAAAAGCAGAGCAATAAAAGCACCCCGCCAAACTGTTTGCCCTAAAGCGGTAAGAGCGATAAACAGTATTACAGAGTTAAGCGCATGAATCAGTACGTTTGTTAAATGGTGGCCGGAGGGGTTTAACCCATACAGAGAGATGTCAGCCATGTGTGAAATAACAGTCAGAGGAAACCAGTTGCCGTCAACAATGCCATTTACCGCCCATTTAACGTTTTCAAACGTAAGGCCCCGCTGTATCTGCAGATTTGCCGTTATATAATGCTGGTCGTCATATTTAACAAAATCGTTGTGCAGCACCGGCAGATATGTTAAAACACTGACAGTAAAAAGAATAATTGCTGTTGCTGTGTTAGCATTTTTGCCGATTATCTTTCTGAATGAGATATATTGCATGAATTTTGAATTCATATAAGTATAGAAAATACCTATAACAAGTGTCAATAGTCATAGGAATTATACCATATAACGCACCGCCGTCAAGACTAAAACATCCACTCTCTATTGAGTAAATTGTATATATGCCAATTCTCATCTTAGGCCTGAGAGAGATAAAATAAGGATATGTAAAGCTCGTTGACATAATTATAGGCTTTATTTTACTATTTTATATAATGAATGATTTTAATGCAAGGAGATACGGATACAATAAGATGCTTAGAAGCACGAAGCCAACATTTTGTATCTAAGAAAGCGCATGGAAGATAGCCAAAAACAGATGTTTGAAATGGTGGAAAGCATGCCAGCTTTCCCAAAGAGCGTTCATAGGATTATAGAATTAACCTCAAATATAAACAGTAATCCTAAAGAACTTGTAGAGGTTATAGAACATGACCCTGTATTGATACTCAATATTCTTAAGCTTGTAAACTCTGCAAGCTTCGGACTTTCTCAAAAAATCACATCTATAAACCATGCCGTTGTCTATATAGGGCTAAATACGGTAAAAAATCTTGCTCTCATCACATCTACTTTGGGGGTTTTACCTCGCAGGAACCATGCTGGTTTTGATATTGATAAGTTTCTCTTGCACTGTTTATCGGTAGCTACAATAAGCAAACTTCTTGCCAAAAGATCCGGGGTTGCAGACAATGTAATTTTTGATTATTTTTTGGCAGGCATGCTGCATGATATTGGCAAAATTGTTTTTGCTCAATATCTTCCGGATAAGTTTAAGCTGGCTTTGGCCATGGCAAAGGAGGAGAAAGTTACTCTTTATAATGCTGAACAAAAGGTAATTGGCTATGACCATGCTTATATAGGTTCGATGCTTGCCGAAAAATGGAAACTTCCCTCCTCACTGGTCGATTGCATAAGCCGGCACCACAGTGTTACAGAGGAGGAGTCAAAGGGGTCAGAGTTTATAGACTATGTGTTTTTAGCCAATCAGATAACTAAACAACTTGGTATAGGTTTTGCCGGAGAGATTTTACTGGATACAATTCCAAAAAGAATTTTTGATCGTTTTGGCACTGATTTGCCGGCTATTATCACCTCTTTCGAAAATTTAGACAGCGAAATAGAAAAAGCTCAGTTATTTATAAAAACATAAACGATATGAGTAACGAATGAAGATACGGTTTTGGGGTGTTAGAGGTTCAATTGCTTCACCAGGGCCTAAAACAGTTAAATACGGCGGCAATACAAGTTGTATTGAGGTGGAAACAGACGAGGGTGACCATATCGTATTAGATGCCGGAACAGGCATTGCCCCGCTGTCATTAACATTTTTAGCTAAACTTCCATTGACTTGTTCGATTTTCATTACCCATACACATTGGGATCATATTCAGGGGCTTCCTTTTTTTGTACCGATTTTTATACCAAATAATAAAATAGATATATATGGGGCATTCGATCCTATATCTCATAAGTCTGTAAGAGAAATAATGTCAGCTCAGATGGAATATTGTTTCTTTCCAGTTCGTGAAGCAGAACTTAAAGCAGAAATCAATTATCATACGTTAATAGAAAAACAAACCGTTACGGTAGGCTCTGCTAAAATAACAAACATTCTGATGAATCATCCGGTTCTTAGCTATGGCTACAGAATAGAAAGTAATGGTAAAGCCATGTTTTTTACAGGTGATCACGAGCCTCTCTACAATATTTATGAGCCGGGGGACGATTACTATACAGAATACGAAAATCTCATATCCCATAAAAACGCGCAGATGTATGACATCATCCGTGGAGTGGACGTTTTGATAGCCGACGCTGCATATACCGATGATGAATACAAAATAAAAAGAGGCTGGGGACATGGCACCATCTCAAGCACCATAGCTATGGCTAAGGCGGCAGAGGTTAAGAGCCTGTACCTGACACATTACGAACCAACTCGAGGTGACGACAATCTGGAGCAATTGTATCAAGATGCACTTACTCAATATCCATTATCCTCCGGTACCCCACCGTTTTTCCTGGCCCGTGAGGGTCATGAAATCATACTATAGTGCCGGAGCCATGCAATTCTGCATGCCCCACACCAGACAGCCCAGAAATACAAATATCTGGTATTAGTTTATTTGTTTAGTTAAACAAATTGCGGTCATACATTTAAGGCATTTAAATTGCTCAGTTTCGTAGATTTCTTTAGGAACGTCTTTTCGTTGTGTTTCAATAAATCCTAATTTAGTAAAAAATCCAACTGCAGTTTTTGTTAACAAGTATAAATTTGTGACTCCGCACATCTGGGCATGGGTTAAAATCTTTGTATATAGTTGATGGGCTACTGCCATGCCCTGAAACTTTCTTTTTACGGCAAGGGAACGCAATAAAGCAGATATACCATATATTTCAAGGCCGATTATTCCTATTAGCTCACCATCCTTTTTTGCCATTATGAAATTTTTCAAATGAAAGGTTATGTCTTCAAATGGTAAATCGGAATCAGACAAAAGCTTTTTGATTTCCTCCTCATCGTAGGTATTTGCAAAGGAAAAATCTATTTTATCCATTTATATTGGTTATTATAACTCAACTATTTATTTTTTTACAGATGATGCTATCCATTGGTCAAGTTGATCTTTAGACAGTGCACCCTCTATCTGATTGATTTTAACTCCATCTCTAAACAGTATAAGTGTTGGAGTAGCTTTTATAGCAAACCGCTTTCCAAGGTCAGGGTGCTTATCCACATCTATCTTTGCAACTTTCACAAATCCTCTGGCACTCACAGCCAGCTCATCCAAAACCGGAGCTACAATTCTGCATGCCCCACACCAGACAGCCCAGAAATCCAAAACCACTAAACCAGGCCATCGTAACACCTCCTCGTCAAAATTAGAGCTATTTATATCCACAGGTTTCTCCGGTATAATCAGAGGTGATTTACATTTGCCACAATTTGGCTTATCGTTAAATCTGTTTGACGGTATTTTATTAACGACACCGCAGGATTTACATCTTATGAAAGCACTTTTAACCATTAAAATCCACCTCCTTCAATAGAAGTAATTCTAATATTTAATAGCCATACTCAAGCCTGTCAATGAGTCTGGCAGGAAGGCCCACTGATTCCATTTCTGACTGAGTTTTTCTTATATCGTACTCTACGCGCACAATCTCTGCTGTATCATCATCCACTACAGCGTATGCAGCTCTGGGGTCGTTGTCGCGGGGCTGGCCAACACTTCCCACATTGATAATGTATCGGCAATCCGCCTCTAACTCAATCCGTTGCTTGTCTGTGATTACCTTTCCGCTTTCAGTATCAACACTGACCATAATTGGCATGTGGCTGTGGCCTATAAAGCAGAATCTCTGCTCAAAATGCTCAAAGTTAATGCGGGCATCGTTTATGGACATCAGGTATTCCCAGTTCTCAGGGTCTTTTGGTGTGGCATGGACAAAGAGAGCGTCCCGCTCAGCTGATGATTTCAATAATTTAAAATTCTCAATTTCCGTGATGTTTTCATTTGTTAAAGTGTCGGCAGTCCATGTGATTGCGTAGAGAGCCATGTCGTTAAAATAATCAGCTGTCGTATAATTAATAGCAGCCCAGTCGTGGTTACCTGCTATCAGGATTTTACAGGATTTCTTAAGCAGCTCGACACACTGATTTGGAGAGGGGCCATAGCCTACCGCATCTCCCGTAAAGTACACATCCTCAATAGCTCTAAGCTCAATGTCTTTAAGCACGGCTTCAAGAGCAGTCAGGTTGGCATGTACATCTGATATGACAGCATACGGCATACTCTATACCAGTCCCCCATTTCTTTATTAAGCACGGTGTTCTTTGACGGCCCTTTTATTCACAGCTCCGGAGGGCTTTTTAACAGCCCTTTTGTCCGGCACCTTTTCATCCTTCTGATGAGCGATTTTATCCAGCACCCCGTTAATAAACGAAAACGACTCCTCTGTAGAAAACCGCTTTGCTATGTCAACCGCCTCGTTTATCGAGACAGCGTTAGGGATGTCGCCTCTGAAAATAATCTCATAAGCCGCAAATCTCATAATATTTCTGTCAATAGCGGCAAGGCGGTTTAATTCCCAGTGCTTGCACGCTCTTTGGATAAGTGCATCAAGCTCTGCCATGTGCTCTATAGTGCCATTTAGCAAATCGTCAATGAACTCAAGTATTTCTTTTGCCGGAGGGTTGTCTTTCATAAAATTAAGCAACTCTCCTCTGTCTGGAGCAGCCCCTGTAAACTCATGCTGAAAAAGCGACTGTAGCACATATTCCCTTGCTTGTCGCCGTGTCATAGGCTTTTTATCACGTTAGCCATCTCGATAGCCGTCACGGCAGCATCCCAGCCCTTATTGCCGCTTTTTGAACCAGCCCGCTCTATGGCCTGCTCTATGGAATCCGATGTTATAACCCCATAACTTACCGGCACTCCGCTTTCTATTGAGGCCATTGCTATCCCCTTTGATGCCTCTGCAGATACGTACTCAAAGTGCGGAGTAGCACCGCGGATTATAGCGGCAAGTGTCACTACAGCATCAAATTTACCACTCTTAGCGGCTTTTAACGCTGTCATGGGGATTTCAAAAGACCCCGGAACTTTTATTACAGTTATGTTTTCGTCTTTGCCGCCATGCCTGAGATATGCGTCCACCGCTCCGTCAAGCAGATGGCTTGTTATAAAATCATTAAATCTGCTCACTATCATGCAGATCCTTAACCCTGAGGCATTTAAATCACCCTCTATCACTTTCACTGTTCTGTCTCCTCCTAACACAAGCTGTATTTGCAGCCTAACACCAAGGTGCAGTCTAAGTTATAATATAAAGAGGAGATTACCACGTCGCTACCGCTCCTCGTAATGACGGATAGAAAAACACAGTAACAACCGTCATTAGGCAACAAATTAGCTTTGACATAAACAACACTCCCCCGCCGTCATTGCGAGCGAAGCGTCGCAATCTCCTCCGTTTTCTATAACATTTAGATGTATTTTTGAATATAACACAGTATTACACCTCATCAAGCATATGGCCGAGTTTCTTTTTCTTTGTCTTAAGGTACACAATGTTCTTTTCGCATGGTTTAACCTCAATAGGGTATCTGTCCACAACTTTTAAACCATATCCCTCAAGCCCTACAATTTTACGTGGATTGTTGGTAATGAGAACTATATCGGTTAACCCCAAATCCACAAGTATCTGTGCCCCTATGCCGTAGTCCCTGAGGTCTGCCTTAAAGCCAAGCTCAATGTTGGCCTCTACCGTGTCCATACCGCTGTCTTGAAGCGCATAGGCTTTTATTTTATTAGCTAACCCTATGCCGCGTCCCTCCTGTCTCATGTAGAGTACTACACCGCGCCCTTTTGTGTTTATTAACTCCATAGAGCGGTGAAGCTGATCTCCGCAGTCACACCGCTTTGAACCAAACACATCACCCGTAAGACACTCCGAATGTACCCGTACGAGGACTGGTTCAACTGTGTGCAAATCTCCCTTAACCAAAGCCATGTGAACGCTCTTATCAACCATACTTTCATAGGCTATAGCGTTAAAGTCACCATAACTGGTTGGCAGCTTTACCTCAGCCACTCTTTGAATCAGCCTGTCGTTGCGCAGCCGGTACTTTATCAAATCTTCAATGGTAACTATTTTAAGGTTATGAGTTTCTGCAAATGTTTTAAGCTCCGGCACTCTTGACATGGTGCCGTCATCATTCATAATCTCACATATAACGCCGGCAGGGATAAGCCCTGCAAGCCTTGCCAAATCAACTGAACCCTCGGTTTGCCCGGCTCTCTGAAGTACACCTCCGGGGCGCGCCCTAAGTGGAAACACGTGGCCTGGACGCGCCAAATCCTCAGGTTTTGTCTTAGCGTCTATGGCAGTTAGAATTGTCCTTGCCCTGTCCTTAGCCGAGATACCCGTCGTTACACCCTTTCTGGCCTCTATGGATACAGTAAATGCCGTACCGAATGAGGATGTGTTTTCGGCAGACATCATATGAAGGTTTAAATGGTTGACTCGCTCCGGCGTCAGGCTCAGGCATATTAGCCCCCGCCCGAACTTAGCCATAAAATTTATGGCGTCAGGGGTTACTAACTCTGCCGCCATGCACAAATCCCCTTCGTTTTCCCTGTCCTCATCGTCTATGAGAATTACCATCTTGCCAGCTTTTATGTCTGCTATTGCTGCCTCAACACTGTCCATTATGCGTTTTTGTTCTTTCATCTTACATATAACCCTTCTCTTTTAATTTAGTTAAGAGAGTCAGATCTTTTGACCCACCTTGCTCTCTGTTTTCCATATATCCTGTAATAAACCTCTCCACGTATTTTCCTAAAATATCGGTCTCTATGTTTACCCTGTCACCAGGCCCTTTTGTCCCCAGCGTTGTCACACTTAACGTGTGCGGTATCACTACCACTGAAAAGCCGCTCTCATCTGTGTCAACAACGGTAAGACTAATGCCGTCAACAGTTACAGAGCCGCGTCTGACCACATATTTCATAAATCCAGCCGGAATCGCTATCTCTATTTTAACAGAATCCAGTCCACCGTGTCCTGTTTGTTTTTTAGCCGATATAGTGCCGACAGTATCAACATGTCCTGTAACAAAGTGTCCTCCGAACCTGTCGGTGGCGGCCATTGCAGGCTCAAGGTTAACCCTGTCCTGTGGGGTGAGAGTACCAAGAGCTGTTGTTTTAAGTGACTCCTCAGAAACATGAAAAGTAGCAGTCCCTGCGTTATTTTCTACCACAGTAAGACACACACCGCTTATTGAAATACTGTCTCCTGTTTTAGCTGCTGGCAGTACCACACTGTCTGAAATTGAAAGCTCCACTACAGTGCCTCTCCTTTTTAAGGATACAACTCTGCCCATTGATACCGTTATACCGGTAAACATTGGCTACTACTCAGTTATGTCCACTTTGAAAGTAAAAGTGTGTTCATAGATACCCCAAAAATTTACAGTCTCTTTCCACTGTGTTTTTATATTTACGACCCTCTTTTCATTTATGGCCACTTTGATGTCCTCTTTCTTAACAGGAATGTTCATGTCCGTTATTTTTTCCATAACCAATGCGGTAGTCTTTGGAACATCAAGGCCGAGACGGGCTATTTCCTTAGCATCAGAGTTAAACGTGTAGTACCTGTACTGAGGCATTGCAAAGGTAAATCCGGCATACAACGCTACAACAACAACGATTATACTGATAATCGGTTTTATAGACCCGGACTGGTTTTTAAGAATCTTCATTTAATTGCCCTCCCAATTCTGCGAAATCTGACAGACGTGTTTTCCTTATCCCATGACCAGTAGATAAACAAAGCCTCTCCGCGCACTACGCTTAGGTCAACAAAGCCCCAGAAACGGCTGTCGTAGCTGTGGTCGCGATTGTCGCCCATGACAAATATTTTGTTTATCGGCACTGTCACCGGAGCCATAACGTCCCGCGGTACCATATCACTTGTGTTCATACTTTCGGTGTGCTGGATATATGGTTCAACGAGTTTTTTCTTGTTTACATATACCTCCCGGTTTATGACCTCTACCGTATCTCCGCCTATTGCTATCACCCGCTTTATGAAGTCCCGTGACGGGTCCTGTGGAAACTTAAACACGACAACATCACCCCGCTCCGGATGATGGAAGATAAATATCTTTTTATCGGTAAACGGTATCTGTACTCCATATATAAACTTATTTACCAAAATATGGTCGCCTATCTGAAGAGTGGGAATCATAGACCCTGAGGGAATTTTAAATGCCTGCACAACAAATGTCCTTATAATAAGGGCAAGGACAAGGGCTGTTACAAGTGCCTCTATGTACTCTCTGTAAATGGTTTTTTCTTTTTTCACTTGCCTACCCTCATAACGGCAAGGAACGCCTCCTGAGGAATTTCCACCTTGCCAAACTGTTTCATCCTCTTTTTGCCCTCCTTTTGTTTTTCAAGAAGTTTTCTCTTTCTCGTAATATCACCCCCATAGCACTTGGCTATGACGTCTTTTCTCAGAGCCTTTACCGACTCGCGGGCGATTATTTTTCCGCCTATAGCTGCCTGAATAGCGACCTCGTACATCTGTCTGGGAACCACTGCTCTTAGGTTTTCCACGATTTGTCTCCCCTTGTAGTACGACTTTTCTTTGTGGATTATCGTTGAGAGCGCATCAAGGGCTGTCCCGTTTATTAAAATATCAAGTTTTACCAGCTCGGACTCCTTAAAACCAATAAATTCGTAATCCATCGAGGCATACCCCTTGGATATGGATTTTAGTTTATCATAAAAATCCCAAAGTATTTCGTTCATAGGAAGCTCATAGACAACCTTTACACGGTCTTTGCCATAAAATATAAATTCCTTCTGAACCCCCCGCTTTTCGCGGCACAGATCCAGCACGTTACCGACAAACCGCTCAGGGACAAATATGGTGGCAAGTATGTAGGGTTCCTCCAGTTTATCGTAGTGCTCTGGAAGCAGTGTCGGATTATCCACATACACAACCGTGTCACCTTTTATGGTGATTCTATAGACAACGGTGGGAGCCGTGTTTATCAAGGAGAGATTAAACTCCCTTTCAAGACGCTCTTTTATGATGTCCATGTGCAGAAGGCCAAGAAAGCCGCACCTAAAGCCAAATCCAAGGGCAGTTGAAGTCTCAGGATCAAAAGAAAACGATGCGTCATTTAGCCTGAGTTTAAACAGAGCATCGCGCAGTGCCTCGTAGTCGTTAGTCTCTGTGGGGTAAATGCCGCAAAAAACCATGGGTTTTATTTCTTTGTAGCCCGATAGCGGCTCCTTAGCGGAGTTAAGGGCATTGGTTATTGTATCTCCAATTTTAGTGTCTTCAACGTTTCTGATAGCTGCTGAGATAAAACCAACCTCGCCACACTTTAGCTCAGGCATCAACTGAAGCCTTGGGGTAAATACTCCGACATCGGTTATCTCAAATGTTTTAGCGGTTGACATCATCGTTATTACCATACCGGGTCTGATAGAGCCGTCAAACACCCTGACCATAACTATCACGCCCTTATAGTTGTCAAACCATGAGTCAAAAATTAACGCCCTAAGCGGAGCTGTGGCATCGCCCTTCGGGGGAGGAATTTTATGCACAATAGCTTCAAGGATTTTATTAACCCCGATGCCGCTTTTAGCCGATGCCTCTATAGCCTCTGAGCAGTCCAGTCCGATTATGTCCTCTATCTGTTGAATGATTCGCTGGGGCTCTGCCTGAGGAAGGTCTATCTTATTGATGACAGGAATTATCTCAAGATTATGCTCAAGGGCAAGGTAGGTGTTGGCAAGGGTCTGTGCCTCAACTCCCTGGGTGGCATCCACCACCAGCACTGCGCCCTCGCACGAGGCAAGGCTTCTTGATACCTCATAGGAAAAATCCACGTGTCCTGGAGTGTCTATAAGGTTAAGCACATACGTAACCCCATCAGCACCTTCATAGGCAAGCCTTACGGCATGCGCTTTGATGGTGATACCCCGTTCCTTTTCAAGGTCCATAGAGTCCAGCACCTGCTTTGTAATGTCCTTTTTAGCCAGCGCTCCGGTTAGTTCCAAAAACCTGTCTGCAAGCGTTGACTTACCGTGGTCTATGTGGGCTATTATGGAGAAGTTTCTTATGTTTTTCTGTGCCATGAGTTTATCGTTCTTATCTTCTTTAAGTATGCCGCAAGTAAAAGCTCAATATATTATTATACAGGAAAGTATTCAAAATATGCTTTATTCTAATTGTCCCTGCAATATGTCGTGTAGCACATATGAGGGAGAGCTGCGGCGCCGATAAGTCCGGCATCCCCGCCCAAAGCAGATGGAATTATTTTACTTTTACTGTAAAGTTCCTTAAAAGCCCTCGATGAGGCGCTTTCAATTGCAGCAGCCACGTATATATCCCATGCTCCGGTAAGTCCCCCGGAAAGGATAACGGCATCTGGGCTGAATAAATTTATAAAATTCCCAATGCCTATACCAAGGTACCAACCGGCCTTTTTCAGTATCTCTATGGCAAAGGCATCGCCGGCTTTTGCAAAAGCATATATGTCTTTGGGTTTGATAAGTTCAAAGTTGTCTTTCATGGCAGTCTCTCTTCCCTCTGAAATTCCCTCAGAAAGAAAAGCCATCATGGCACGGGATGAGGCATAAGCCTCAAGACAACCGGTAGCACCGCAAAAACACCGGCGTCCGTTAGACTCCACTGTGACGTGTCCAACCTCCGAGGCTATATCAAGCAGGGCGTGTTTGTAGATAACTCCTCCGCCTATGCCAGTTCCCAGTGTTAAAAGAATAAAGGATTCAAGGTACTGACCGGCTCCTGAGATACTTTCTCCAAGGGCAGCCATGCTGGCATCGTTACCGAGCACTGCCCTGAGGCCTGTCTCACGCTCTATTTCCTCCACTAATTTTACTCCCTCAAGGGAGGGAATATTGGGGGAGGACGTTATACGCCCGTGGTCTATCACACCTGCCACGGCAAGCCCTACCCCAGAGACCTCCTTCTGGGTGCTGATAGTTTTTATTGAATCCGTCAAATTTTTCAGAACATTGCCGGTAGAGGAGATATTTATCCTTTGCAGTATCTCCCCTTTTTTTGAAACCATAGCAACTCTCAGATTTGTGCCGCCAAGGTCAACTCCTATTGAATATTTGTCTTGCATAATTTTTTTTACAAAAAACCTCTCTTCGGTATTTTTTAAATGTATCTTAAACTCAGCTTTTTACATAACACAACATGAACCAGCTATTATACATAAATTGAGCTTTAAAAAGAAGGATTTTTTAATTTTATTTAAATTATGATAATATTCCTTTTGAATTGACAATATATCTGTAGTCTGTATATTTTAATGCCTGAGAAAGGACAATAGTTAAATGATAGGTTTTCCGCTAACATTTCGTATAGATTTTCTATTGAGGCAATACTGCCAACAGTGTGTAAAACTATTTAGTTTACATCGTAAGTTTTTTCATAAGACCTGCGCCATCCCAGCTTGTCCATGCCTCAACGCCTTTGTTGTTATCAAAGCGATAAATGGTGATGCCCTCGACGGTCACAATTCTGCCGGTTGGGGCAATACCCATTAGCTCACCCTTATGTGTGCCTTTGGCTATCCAACGAGTGGCGACCTTATCTCTCTCTTCTATTTGGTCGGCAATAGTAAACTTAATATCTGGAAAAGCACTTCGAAACAGAGAAACAAAGCCCTTTAGACCATCCCAACCTGGGAGATCAGGAAATCCTGAAATATGGTTTACACATTTTTCATCAATAATCTCACTGATAACATCCATTTTTCCTAAAGTCCAAACCTCATCCCACAAACGACTGATTATTGCCTTCATGTTGCCCTCCCCTTGTTGTAGTTTTGTATTAACGGCTTTTTATATTTTTTATAGCTTCAGTTAATAAATCAAGTACAGTTTGAAGTTTTTCCTGCCAGTCAGGGTGTTTACTAATGGCTTCATTTAAATCTTCCATGTGTAAGTTTAGATTTTCATCTTTCTTGTTTTTTCTTGATTTTATCTGCTCAACTGTTAATTTTATGGCTTCCTTATACTTATTAATTCCTTCTTCTTTTTTATCTTTAATCAATAAACACATGGCAAGATTAAGGACAGGCATATTATCTTTTTCATCAAGTGCTATTGATTTATTAAATTGTTCTATCGCCTCATCAATACGTACTAAAAGAAAATAAACAAATCCCAGGTTGTTTGTATATAAAGCATTGTTAGGAAGCAATTTATTGGCAATTTCAATTTCTTTGAAGGCATTATTATAATCTCCATTATACCTGTATGTAATTGCTAAACGATTATGTAAATTTGCTAATTCTTCATCATCAATATCAGCCGTTGTCTTCTCAAGTGCACTTTTATAAAAATTGACAGATTTATTATAATCTTTAAGTTTTAAATAAATGTCACCTAATAACTTAAAGACTTTATACGACTCAGGATTAATTTCTAAAGCTTTTTCGCAAGCTGTTTTTGCCTCATCGAAATTTCCTATTACTATAAAACTTTTGCTTTTTTCTAAATAATTTTCATAATTATCCGGCTCCAAATCTATTGCTTTTTGGATATTTTTTAAAGCTCTTGTATATTTTCCTAATATCCTATAGTTCATAGATAACCCTCGATAATTATGAGGATTTTTGGGAACATATTTATCAAATGTTTCAAGATGTCTTAAAGCGTTTGTAAAGTCATTTTCTTTATAATAGACAAGGATTATACCCCAATTTGCCAATAGATGCTTTGAATTGTTATGGAGTGATTTAAGGAGAAATTCTTTAGCTTTTACCAAATTATCTAATTTATAGTATATATCGCCTAATTCAAAATATATTTCAACCAAATCGCCTGCCGCACTTTCCAAACATTTACTAAACATATCTATAGCCTTATCATATTTTTTTAGTTCTTTATATAAACGACCTGCCAAACTTATAAGTTCTAAATCATTATCTGCATGTTTAACCGCTTTATCAAGGCACCGCTCAGCTTTTTCTGCATTTTTACACACGTTATAAGATGATGCCATGTTAAACAGTGTAAAAGGATCTTCTATGGTGTTCTCATCTAATTTGCTAAGAGCCGCTGTCGCTTCAGCCAATTGATTTCGCATAATCTTAATTGTGATAAATAGCGTGATTACATTTGTGTCATCAGGATTTGACGAAATAAGCTTTTCAAGAATCAAATCAATCTCATCATATTTCTCAATCTGTGCAAAAAGGACACACAAAGCAAATATAATGGGAAAATTATCATGATTTAATTGTAAAATCTTTTTAGCGTTATCATATATGAAGTCATTATGTCCCTCTACTTTTAGGGCACTGAAAGATGCCGCAAGAAGTATATTTAGATTATCGGGGTTAATCTCTACAGCTTCTTTTAGATGATGAAAACCGCCCCTTAAACCATCGTCAGTACCTTCACTTAATAAAATATTTCCTAATCCTAAGTGAAGCTTTGCATTATGAGGATTAATTTTGATCGCTTTTTTAAGACATTCCTTTGCTTTGCCATGTTTCTTATCTAATTCATATATACGCGCTAACAGAGAGTGGGCTTTTTCTGTTTCCTTGATTTCTAATGATTTTATAGCATGTTCAATTGCCTCATGATATTTTTTAAGGTTAAAATACGATAAAGCAAGTTGGTAATATATGTGTTCTTTGTTTGAAGGGCTGCTCTCCAATGAAAGAGACTTATTAAATGCTTCTAAAGCCGCCTTAAATGATTTAAGTTTTAAATAAATATCTCCTTGTAAAGAAAATATTTCTGCTCTTCCACCATCGTTGATTTCATATTTTGCGGCATTCTCTAAAGAAATCAAAGCTTCGTTAAATTCATCTTTTTCTTTGTATATCAAACCGAGTGCTTTGTAAATATCAGCCCGATAGGGTGATAGCGTTAACGCTGATTTAAAAGCTGTTATTGCATTATCAAAATCTTTGTTGTCTCTATAAGTTAAACCAATAGCAATATGGGGCAGGGGGTCAAATTTATTAAGTTCTTTTGCTTTGTTAAAATACATCAACGCATCATCAAATCTTCTATCTTTTTTTGCTTCTATCCCCTGAGTTAAGCTGCTGGTAAAATCACTTGAATCGGTAACAATCAATGTCAAGCCCTATGTTTTAAAGTGTCCATATAACTACTGTACGGAATCTTGTTCTTAGATATCATTTTGTCAAGTAAATCATATTTATTATAAAACGTTTGAGATTCTATCTCATCATTTATTGTTGCACCACTATTAATTCCATTGTTTATTTCGTCCATGAATTGCAACTCAATTTTATATCTCACATTTTCATCAAGCAATTGGGTTTTCTCTTTTATCTCACTTATTAAGGCTATGTTAAGCCTATGCGAATTCTCAATTCCATTATTAATCAGTTTTGTTACACTTGGAGGAATATGGCTAAATGATAATCTATTTGAAATAGAATCAAGCTTTCCTGAAAGGCTTTCATAGTTACTTTTTTCACAGGCCTTTTGTACTACGACATTAATTATTTTAAGATAATAATTTATAATGAAGTTTTCTATTTCAAATATCTTTGGGATATTATGTTTTGCCAAAATCTCGTATGCCTTATCAGCCAACTCATTTCCCTTTTTGAAGTCATTACGTAAGAACTCAAATCTTGCCTGTAGAAAATCAATATAAGCAAATGTTATTTCATTGTGCTCGTTAAATATTGATTCTGATTTTCTTGCAAATAGTATTTCCTCTTCTATAATACTTATTGTCTCATCATTTATTTTATCAGGCGCTTCTTCTAATTCTCTTAAATTTGATACAACATAGGCATAATGCGGATTTTCTGGTTCTTCCTTGTCTAATTCACCGGGAACATCATATGTTCTAAAAAATGTTTCCACCTCATCTCTGATTCTAACAAACATTTCTCTCCCTGCTATTTTGTAATGCTGCTTAGGCCTGCCCTTTGTTACATTGGTACCATCAGGCATTACCTTATCATATAAAACTTCAGTTTTCTCAATAATACCATCCTTTAGAAGCCTTCTTACTACTGATTCTACACCTGTGTAGCTTGAATCTGTCATCATTGCAATTTTACTTACAGTAAACACTCCTGTATCCAAAATCGCACGTTTTACCTTGATAGACACTTCACCAAAAATTGACAATTTTAATCTCCATTCACTTTACGTTACTTTATAACAGCATTTTACATCTTTTGTATTATTCTGTCAAGTGACTGAATAATGTTTTTTTAATTCATTTTCATTACCTCAATAAAATCTGTTATAGGATTATCGCTTTTAAGAGCATCCATAAAAAGCTCCTTGTAAATATTTTCATCCAGATCATCTTTATAATATGATTCATTCCATACTCTAACCCAATATAAAAAATCTACTTGTAAAATTGTAAAATTTGTAATTGAATTAAAATCATGTGATGCTATTAAAAAGGTTATTTCAAAAAATATCTCTATTCCAACCTTTTCAAAAAAACTTTCAGCTAAGTTATATGCATCCTCATGTTTTCTGTTAATGTTTTTGTTAGCCAATTGGAAATGTTTTCGCAGATATTTTTCCCTGTAGCAGCCATGAGCACGCAAATAAGGGCGATTTTTGATATATTTTTCATACTTTTTCTCTTCTGTAAAAAGTAACCAGCCATCTTCGAAAGCAGAAATACTATTGCTATTAACATGACGGTTAAATTTTGCTGAGTGAATATGCGACATATATTCGTGGAAAAAATAAAAAGGTAAATTTATATAACGCAAAAAATCAAAATCAGCAGTACCAAGATTTAAATTGATTTTATAGAGTTCTTTGGCTCTGTTTGATATAGAGCTAACTTTTGTTTCGCTGGCTGCGATCAGTTCAAGATATGCACATCTTTGTGCCTGTTTATACTTTATGGTCCGATGAGTTTCATAGCAGCTTTGAGAAATCCCTTTTCCAAGCAGGTTAAATTCGTTTGTTATTAATTCTAAGTAGTCTATATTAGGATCAAATTTACCAATCGTATATTCTTTTATGTTTTCATATGTTGTAAGTAATTCTTTATCTTCGTTATATCTATGTATTAATGAACCTTGGATTCTCTCTAATAAATCATTAATCAGTCTGTACTCATTATCTTCAAGTTTTGTCTCTCCAAATATTCTCATTGTCCCATCATAACAATCCTCAACAATTTTATAGCAATCATACTTATTCTCACCAACTGCTTTATCAATATCGCCAAGATGTTTTAATAAACATTCAAGTACATGAAAATATATGTTAAAAACTCTATGTCGGTATGAGCCGGATTCCATGTTAGTTATTATCTTTACAAAATTCCTTAACAATATTAACTAATACTTCTTTGTTTTCAATACCTTCTAACTTAAGCATCTTTCCTTGATGTTTTATTTGAGCGCAATAATTTTTTGATTTACCAAAGCCGAACATCTTTGAGCCAAAAAGAGCTTTCAAAAAGTCTAACAATGCTGGTAAACTTGCGACTGTTTGTATAACTGTACAAACGTTTGCTATATCGCCCAATCCCGGCATGTTTTCCTCAGGAATTAAATATGTGTTTTCAATTCCGCTTTCCTTCACAGCTTTGTCGAAAGCATCTTTTAAATCTCTGCTTACAGATTCAGGTGTATCTGGTTTGATAGGTTCTATTTCTATCCTGATTTCTAATAAGTTTTCCATACCGTCTCCCCGTGTTGATTATTGAGTTTTACTCTTATGAGCTACTAAATTCCAATACTGTATTGTGCATACTGCAATAAATAGTGTCAAGATAATTTTTCCATACTATATGGTTTCAAAGGAAATCAGAGAAATACACTGAAGTTTTTTCATCATTGACAAGTCCTCTCGCCTGCTGTATCATATTCTATGAGATTGCAGGAGTGCAGCAGATAGTTGACAGGCTGAGAAAACAAACATAATGTACGTTGTATCCATTGCTGTTTTGATAATTGGCGGGTTAATCGCTGCAATATCCGGCAAGGCTGCCGGGGTTGCCTCTGTTTTGGCTGTTGCTGTTGCCCTCGCTTGTAATTTATTTATCTCAGTTCCTCCGATTTTCTATAACGATGTCCCCTCCTACGTTCTATATTTGCAGTACCCGATGGGTACTGTTAATTTTGAGATTGACTCACTGTCTGCCTTTTTTCTTATCACTGCCTCTTTCATCTTCTTTGTTACCTCGATATACTTGTACGGCTGTATGCCTAAAGAAAACAGGAAATTCCACTTTGCATTCTTTGATTTTCTCTTTGTCTTAGTTATACTTGTGCTTACTGTAAAAAATTCAATCGGTTTTTTAATAACTCTTGAACTTGTAACCCTGCTTACCGTATTTTTAATCCTTTATGACCACAAAAGCCAAAGAGTCCAAAAAAGCGCCGTTTACTATCTTATCGCTATGCATGTTGGCACAGTTTTTCTGATTATCCCAATTATCATTCTTATAAATGCTACTGGAAACATGGACTTCAGCGCATATAAGGATTTGCTTGCATCGGCTTCAGAAATCCAAACACCTCTTCTGTGCCTTTTTTTGCTGGGGTTTATCTTTAAGGCAGGATTCGTTCCATTTCACACTGCTAACACATCAGCCCTCTCACAGGCTCAACCAGCAATTTCCGCCATTATATCCGCTGTTGTTATACAAATCCCTATTTACGGCCTACTGCGTATTATTACGCTTACAGATTCCACGCCTCTTTTTATCGCATACACGTTTCTTTTATTCTCTGTCATAACCGCTCTCTACGCGGTCACTAACGCACTGACTCAAAAGGATTTAAAACAAATACTTTCATACTCGACTGTAGCAAACATCGGCATTACCGGAGTTGGAATATCTGTTGGGCTGCTTGGAAAAGCTTACGGAAAACCCCTGCTGACTCTTCTGGGATTTACTGGCGTACTGTTTCATATTTTTAACAGCGCAGTGTTTATGGCTACCGCGTTTTTTGCCTGTGGCTCTGTGCATTTAAGCACTGGCACCAGTAAGCTGGCTGAGTTAGGCGGGCTCATAAAAACCATGCCTGTTACGGCTGTTTGTTTTCTTACCGCTTCTTTGTCAATCTGTGCACTTCCTCCTTTTAACGGTTTTATCAGCGAGTTTTTTATCTATCTTAGCCTTGTAACCACCGAGACCTCATCCTCCGGTGCTTTGATAACCTCGCGGGTCATTGCAGCGGCTGCCCTTGCCTCTGTAGGGGCATTGTCACTGATAGCTTATGTCAGGGCATTTGGCATTATATTTACCGGAGTTCAGCGTTGCCAGTTTACAGCTAATGAAAACCCTCGTTCCATGCTTATACCAATGGCACTTCTGTCAGCCGTTTGTCTTATTGTAGGAATTTTCCCGTTGCCTGTGGCAGCACTCATAAAAACTCCTGCAATGTTGCTTTCAGGGGTTTCTGGTTTTGCGCTAAATGATGCCCTGATGCCTGCATTTTCCGTTTCAAAAGCATCGTTTATTTTTCTGCTCTTTATCTTTGCGATACTTGGCCTTAAACACATTTTACTAAAAAAACGTACAACTGTCACGGCAAAAACTTGGAACTGCGGTTATGAAAACGTAAGCAGCCGGATGCAATATACCGCATCCTCACTCACTGCCCCTCTCATTAATCTGATACAGCCTATTGTGGCAAAGGGGGAGTCCGCAGAAGGTGTTTTTTCACCGAAAGGCGACGAAATAGATCAGATTGACGTTGAGGATACCGATGCCCGCTTAAGCACAATTATCCAGATACCGGGAGTCTCTCAACTTTCAAGAAAGGACTATTTCTTTCCACAAGTGCAGGTTCACCATCAAACAGAACATCTTGATTTTGTTGAACACTACGTAGTTGGGAATATTCTTAAAGCCTTTAAACGTTTCTATAATTTATTTGCATGGATACAGACCGGTTATATAGGACACTACCTGTTCTATATGCTGATAACTCTGCTTGTGTTTCTCATAATCTCTGTCTGGAGACTGCTGTGACAGCAGAGACGCTGTTTCGCTATTTGCTGATGCTTGTACTGGCAGTGTTTATGGCTGGCATGATTGTAAAGGTGAAAGCAATGTGGGCTGGCAGATACGGAGCACCTTTATTTCAACCGTTTTTTGAAATTATCCGGCTTTTTAGAAAATCACAGGTTATTAGTGAAACATCCTCGATGGTCTCCACTTTAGGGCCAACACTTGCACTTGCCTCAGTGTTAGCTGCCGCTATGGTTGTTCCTGTGGGCGGCGGTGCTGCTATTATGAGTTTTAAAGGTGATTTCATATTCTTTGTTTATGCTTTGGCTGCTGCAAGGTTCTTTAGTGTTATCATTGCACTTGATACCGGAGGCAGTATAGGCGGCATGGGAGCAAGCAGAGTGGTCACTTTTTCAGCATTAATTGAACCGGCTTTTTTTATAATTATCGCCTCATTAGCACAACTTACAGGTAAAAACTCTTTTACTGACATTTATGCCGTAATTCTCATGCCTGACACCGCTAACGGTATGGCCACTGCCCTTACCGGCACTTTTGTCAATTTGGCACAGGCATGGTCACACTCAGAGCTGCTTATTCCTGCCGTTTGCGGCAATATTGTGCTTATGATGTTTATCCTTACTGAGGCAGGCCGTCTGCCTGTTTGCGACCCTGCAACACTCAGTGAACCGGCTATGATTCACGGAGCTTTGACTTTTAACGTTAGCGGCCCGGATTTAGCCATTATGAATCTTACATCCATTATTAAAATATCCTTGCTAAGCACTCTCATAACCGGTATTATCGTACCTGCCTGGGTCTCTCCGGTTACGTCTCTGTTTCTGTACATATTTCTGATGTCAGGTATTGCTGTCACTATTGGACTTATTGAGTCATTGTTTGCCCGTCTTCGGCTTTCATACGTACCTCAGTTTTTGTTTGGCGCAACAGGGATTGCTATCATTGTGCTGGCTGTGTTGGTGCTTGGAGTAAAAAAATGATTGACCAAATAGCAGTTATACTTTTTGGAGCAACAATACTTTACATAGCAACAACAAGCCGTATTTCAGCCTTTGTCATAATACTATCAGTTCAGGGCATTATGCTTTTTTTGGCATCCATTTCACAGACGGAAACTCTAAAACTCGCCCACGCCCTGTTTATTACGTTTGAAACTGTTGTGGTAAAGGCCTTTGTACTACCCCTGTTTATTCACCATATAATTAAAAAAATGGGCATAAAGCGAGAGACAGACCCATCTCTTGGCAGCTTTACGATGTTGGTGCTTTCTACAATCATAATGTCGCTGTCATTTGTTTTGTCATCAATGCTGAAACATGCCGGGAGCAATATCAACGTGCTTAATTTCAGCGTTTCACTCTCTGCGGTGATAATTGGTATGCTTATAATAACAACTCGAAAGAAGATTATAAGCCACGTGATGGGGTTTCTGGTGCTTGAAAACGGTGCTTTTATGATGTCACTGTCTTTAGCCCCCGGGGTGCCGATAATTGTTGAGGCAGGCGTGCTGTTTGATGTGCTGATAGGGGTGTTTCTTATGGGGATTTTCGTAAATAACATGAAAGCCGCTTTTGAAGACTCAGATGTAAGTAAGCTAACGAGGCTGTCTGATTAGTTATTCGGATTCTAATTCAATCGTCTAACTTCGTTGGCGTGCGTTAAAAGCTCCTCAACGTCTCCCCAAAGGGGAATCCCATGTAAGGGGAGACGTCGCTTTCTCCTTGCCGCCTCGTTATACTTCTGAATTAAAATCAGAATAAACTGATATTTGGATGGTTGTGAATTTCATACCGATGCGTGGTTGTTGCGTGTTGTATAAATCACGGCTTAAGCATAGGCAGCACTCTTTTTTTCAGCTAAAATAGTGCTGCCTGCGCTGAGCTATCCGTTTGCGGCGGCTTTTTCTGCAGCCTCTTTTGCGAGCAGTCTTTTAGCCTGCTGATCACCGCTCCTTGCTTCTTTGGCGGTCTGATTAGGAGTCTCCGTAGCTTCCTGTAATGCTGCAGCTGCCGGACTGATACTGACAGTGGCGCTGGGAGTCGTCTTGGGCTTAGCCTGAGCAGCTTCTGCAGCGGCAGAGTGCGGCTTAGATTGTGCTTCTTGTTTATTTACTTGCGATGATTGGGTTGCATTCGATACATTATTAATCATTTTGAGCCTCCTTGCTTTGATTGTTACTTTATTATCGGAATAAAACTTCAAAATCTTTAGAGACATTTTATTATCCCATGAATATTGTTTGCCGTCGAATGGCATAGACGTGTATAATAGTTATTTGGTTTGATAGAATACAAAGAACAGCTTTAGGTGGAACATTAATCGTTAAAAATGTTAAGGTCTAAAAATGTTGGCATCTATAAAGTAAAAAAATGGAAAAAACAGAGTGCTTAAAAGTTGCAGTAGCGGCAGAGGCCATTTTTACATCCGGCAAACTGTCTGTTAATAAAAATACATGTGAGCTGTTACGTGTATAAAGATATTTTTATAATCGCTCTACCTATGGCAGCCGCCTTACTCTGTATCGTGTTAAGGTCGTCAAAAGCGGATAGATTCGCTCTCATTGTGGTTTCACTGATTAACCTTGCAGTATCACTAACGCTTCCTTATGACGGCGTTTACAGAAACGGTGAACTTCTTGGCACTGACACACTGGGATTTATCTTTCTTTTCATTGTAAACATCTCTTTTTTGGGCTCGGCAGTTTACAGCAACCTTTACCTGAAGGAGATGGATGAGGCACAACTCTATGACCACTGGTATGCGCCGGCTATGATTTTTTTACTGTCTGTTGTGACAGGGGCAGTGCTAAGCAGAAATCTTGCCTTGATGTGGTTGTTTGTTGGGGCAGTGCCACTTGCTGCCGCCACACTTATTTGGCATCACAGGGATAAGGAATCACTTGAGGCAGCATGGAAACACCTATTTATTTGTTCGGTTGGTATAGTGCTTTCATTTATCGGAGTGCTCTCTATGATTGAAGCCTCCGACTATGTGCTGGGGCATAACCTTAGCATTGATACCCTTGCAAATTACTCATCTGTAATATCGCCGCTGTGGGGCGGGATGGCTTTTACATTTGCTCTTGTTGGTTACGGCGCACTGATGGGACTATCTCCCATGCACACATGGCTTCCCGATGCCCACTCTAAAGCTCCCTCTCCTGCCTCAGCGCTGTTTTCAGGCACTCTGCAAGCCTCTGCATTTCTGGCTATTTTAAGATACTATCAAATACTTTCAGCCACATTGATGATTCCCTTTATCCGGGGACTGCTGCTTACTTTGGGGCTTATATCTTTGCTCACAGGGGCCGTGTTTATCCCTCGTGTTGATAATTTCAGAAGAAAGCTTGCTTATTCCACTGTAGCCCATATGGGAGTGCTTGCAACTGCTCTGGGACTTGGCGGCTTTGCTATATATGCCGCCATTCTTCATACCCTTTGCCACTCCCTGCTAAAGCACACATTGTTTTTAACCAGCGGAAATTTCCTTTACACTTACGGCACAATTAAAACCAGCGGCATCTGCCGTGGAATGAGGAGAATCCCTCAGAGTTCTGTTACATTGGTTGCTGCTGCTTTATTTATAACAGGAATTCCAACTTCGGGAATTTTTGTTAGTGAGCTTATTATAATTAAACAAATGGTGACAGATAGCCGATGGATAACACTTGCCGTATTTACAGTGCTATCGGCAACTGCTGCATATGGCTTAATGAAATCAGTGTTTCAAATGGTTTTGTCGAAAAGGCCGTCAGATTCAACCGCCTCAGTTTGTGACGAAAATGCGGAGGCAGTTAAAGAGCCTGTGTTGTCACTTCTGCCTCAATGGGTATTTCTTTTGATTATACTAATTCTCGGAATCAGTATTCCTTTTGAGTTAAACTGGCTTCTTCACGGCGCTGCTTACATCCTGGGAGGTTACTAAATTATAGTGAACAGCAAATGGCTGACGATAAATAACTCTGTGGCAATCCCGCGGCGGCAAATCCCTGTGCTTCATCTAAGTGACTTGATGGAGGGTATTGCAGCTCAAATTCAACAGGGTTTAAGGGTTATTCAGTTTTTTGGTTACGAGGCCGCTAACGGTAACATATCGGTTGTTGCGGTTTTATCCGATGACATTTCTAACCACCTGACGGTTGCTACGGCACAGACTGAGCGGGGGGGCAGATACGATTCCATATCAAACACAGTTCTGACAATGCAGTTGTTTGAACGAAACCTATATGAACAGTTCGGCGTGGTCCCTGAGGGGCATCCGTGGTTAAAACCCGTAAGGTACGGCTATGGCGCAACAGTGCGCAGCGAAATAGCCGATTATCCGTTTTATAAGTCAACCGGAGGAGAGGTTCATGAAACAGCCCTTGGACCGGTTCATGGCGGGATAACGGAGTCCGGGCATTTCAGGTTTTTATGTCATGGTGAGGATGTGTTTCATTTAGAAATACAGGCAGGGTATCAGCACAGAGGGGTAGAGGCACTCTTTACAACTGGAAATCCAATGAATAAATCAGCGCTTGCTGAGTCAATAGCCGGGGACACGGTGATAGGGCATGTGTGGGCACATGCGCTTGCGATAGAGGCAATGTCGGGAGTCAGGGTTTCAGCAAGGGCGGAGATAATACGGGCAATAGCTCTTGAACTTGAGCGGATAGCGATGCACTTATCGGGACTGAGCGGTATGTCGCTTGATATAGGGTTTTTACCCGGTGCTTCAACCTACGGGCGTTTAAGAAACACCATAATGGATACGATGCTGATGATTTCCGGCTGCCGCTTTGGGCGGGGGCTGATTCGTCCTGGCGGCGTGTTAAGCGACATAGAGGTAAAGAGCAGGGAGCATGTGTTAAGAATATTTGATGGTGTTAGCAGAGATCTGGAAATAATAAATGTATATTTTTTTAATGACCCCGGTGTGCAGTCTCTGATTGAGTACATGGGGACAGTGAGCACGGAGGCAGCGTGGCGGGCTGGCATTATAGGAATAGCTGCGAAATCCTCAGGGCTGCCTATTGATGCCCGTGCGGATCAGCCGTATGGAGTCTATGTAAAAGACAGTATAGAGCCGGTGTTGTTAAAGGCTGGGGATGTGGCAGCAAGGGCACGCATCAGGGTGCTTGAGATAAATCAATCCATCGAACTTCTGCGCAGATGGCTGAATCTTGGCATAATGACAGGCGGCATAAAAGAAGAGGCGAGGCTGATGAAAGCGGACTCCTTTGTGGTTACGACAGTGGAGGGATGGCGCGGAGCAGTCACACATACGGCAATGACCGGGCGTAACAGTGAGCTTGAGCACTACAGGGTGACAGACCCCTCGTTTCATAACTGGATAGCTCTCACACTTGCCATGCGGGGAAATGGGATTTCTGACTTTCCGCTTTGTAACAGGAGTTTTGACTTATCATTCAGCGCCCATGATTTATAGTAGAATATAAACGGAGCAGATAATTTATGTTTAGTGCAATAAAGACAAGACTAAATCAGCGGTTTCAGAGCATAAAAGATATGGCGTTGCCGCCGGTTAATTTCAGAGGGCTGCCAAAAATATCGGACGGTACGTGCGCTAATGCCTGCTACAGATGTATGGAGGCGTGTCCTGTGTCGGCAATAACGTATAATCCCATAACAATAGACTTGTCAAAGTGCATACTGTGTCCGGAGTGTTCAATGGTTTGTGCAGATGGCATCATACGTTTTACAAATCAAACAGAATTGGCTTCAACCGATTTAAAAGACCTGGTGATAAGCTCTGTACACAGAGAGCCTGAGATAGTACCGGAGAAACGCATAGTAAAATTATTCAATAAATCGTTTAAACTACGCTCAGTATCAGCGGGCGGATGTAACGGCTGTGAGCTTGAGTTAAATGCGCTTTCTAACGTAAATTTTGACATCGGGCGGTTTGGGATAGAATTTGTAACATCTCCGCTTCACGCTGATGCTCTTATCTTAACCGGACCGCTTACAAAAAACATGGCACACGCAGTAGAAGAGACCTATCGCTCAATCCCTGAGCCAAAAGTAGTGATTCTTGCCGGCTCTTGCGCCTTAAGCGGCGGAATATTCGCTAACTCAAAAGCTATTGACAGATCTTTCTTAAATCAAATTAACCCACATCTCTATATTGCAGGCTGCCCCCCCCATCCATTGACTCTTGTTAATGCGTTGTTGAGGTTTACAGGCAGGTAGTAAGGAAATTAGAAGGGAAAGGACAGAGTCCTCTCCCTTACTTATATTCCCTTAAATTGTCCGTCTCATCCCTCTCTGATAGCGGCATACGGTTCTATCCTGGCTGCCGACATGGCAGGGTATATGGCGGCACACAGAGTTACCGGAATATTTACTGCAAATGTCAGCGCAAAAACAGAAATTGCAGCGGCAGGTGACGGCCAAACGTAAAGAAAGCCGAGATTTCCCATTATCGAATTTTTTAAAACAAAAAACACAGCATTCCCAAAGATGATACCTAAAAACAAGCCGGTAGCAGTAATTAAGGTGGCCTCGATAACTATCCCATAGAAAATGTCCTTACGTTTTGCTCCAAGTGCTCTGAGCATTCCAATCTCACTTTTCCTTTCGTTTACCATCATTGAAAAGACAGTAAACAGTATAACTGAGCCAAACACAATAATTGTAAAAGCTGGAATAATCAGCGGTTTGGTTTTAGACAACAGGTGTTTCTTTTCCTCTTTAGCTGTGGTGTTTATGTCTATTACGGATACGCCTTTAACTGAGTCATAAATATTTTTTGTTAAACTCTTAACAGATATGCCCTTTGCTGCTTTTATGAACACAACAGAAAATGTATCCTGATTAATCTGTGTTAAGTCAGGTTCTGTGTTATAACTGCTATCCATAAAGCCCAGGCCTGGCAATCTTTTCTTAGGGGCCATCGTAGCAGCTTGTGTTTTATTTAATTGAGATATAAACTCCCGTGCCTCATCTAAAGGGATAAAAACCGCATGGTCAAGATAGCCGATTCCCGTGGAAATTAAACTTGTGAGAATCCTCCGTTTTTTCCCAAATAATTTGATCTCCTGTCCGGGGTAATATTTAACCTTATAACCGGCAGTCAGACCGGATACTTCATTTTTTTGCCCAATTGAATACTCAATCCATGGATTAACTATGAAATCTGACGTCGGGTCAAAAGCTACTATTAGTACCTTATCAATTGTGGATTCAATGTCGTATGAGAAAGGTTGCAGGTACAACTGCGGGGATAGTTCATCAATGCCGCGGACTTTTTTGAGTTTTTCATAAACACCCTCGGCAAAATAAAACAGAGTCGGCTCTCCTTTTGTGATAAGGTTAATTGCCTTAGTTTCTTCTCCCTTCGGTACAACCACAATATCTGCCTTTAACCTTTGATAAGAAAGTTTGAGGGATTTTTCTACCGTTTCAAACACAAAAAATGAAACCAATGTCACTATCGTAACAATGGCGGAGGTTAAGATGAGTGAGCTGCTACGAAACCGCCTCATTTTAAGATTATCCCACGCATACAAAAAAATACTGATTTTAGGGAGTAACGGTTTTTGCTTTTTCAGAGCTAAAGAAGAGGATATGAGCATAATCACAGCTAAAACCAATAGTACATACTTAATCCCTGTATGTGACCGTATAGATGATGTGTTGGCAGCTATCATCATGTCCTCTCCAAACGTATAGAAGCTTACAGATTTTAAGGTAATAGCGTGGATTAACGAGACAATAGAGAGTAAAATGGAAATAAATTGTGCTTTTTTGTATTTAAATGATAACACTGCAGCTGCCATCACACAGATTCCAAGGTATAACTCAGGGTGGTAGTGAATAAAACATATATTTAGCACATTAGCATCAGTTATAGTCACCATATTTTTAAGCGGGAGCAGAAAATGCGGATATACTGCAAACATAAAGCCGGAAAGAAAACATATCATAGAAGCAAAAAACCTGTTCATATGGCATCCCTTTAAAAATTTGTTAAAGGCTTAGTTTTATTATAACCTAACTGCGTAGTTTTTAATAATATGTCAAACTTATTTCATGCGTGGAATGCTGCTTGGTTTAACAAAATCATCCCTGACAAACTCTGTCCCCACTCCAGCATCTGTTAGAATCTCATCCATGAAAGAGCGGGCGCTGCCTTTTATTATGTGGCACTTTTGAGTACCGCCTCTTAGCGTGTTAAGACAAGTCTGAACCTTGGGTATCATGCCTCCGTGGATAACCTTTCGTGCTATCAGTTCCTCAACCTGGCTCACTGTCAGAGTGGATAAAAGCCTCCCTGATTCATCCAGCACACCCTCTACATCGGTCATAAGAATCAGCTTTTCTGCCGCTATTCCTGAGGCAATTATACCGGCAACATCGTCAGCGTTAACATTGAAGCCAATATCGCCGGGATTAATCCCCGCAGTAACTGACGAAACAATAGGGATTACATCTTTTGCAAGTGCGTTTAGCAAAGTGACCTCAACACTCTGTGGAACACCGACAAACCCTAACCCTGAGGATGGATCAATCTGTGCAGATTTTACAAGACCTGATTCGCGTCCAAAAATGGCGCCTTTATAGCCGTTTTTCTCTATTTCCTTTTGGATAGCCTGGCTTATTTCAGTAAAAACCTCTGCCGCTAATTCAAGCACCTCAGAAGATGTTACCCGCAAGCCGTTTTTTAACTCAACAGGTAGATTTCTTGTTTTCATTGCCTCACTAAGCTGACGTGCTCCGCCATGAACCAAAATAAGATTAATCCCTACTTTCTTTAAAAACACCACATCCTCTACTAAAAGAGGCAGGAGTGTTAAATCATTTAAAACAGAGCCTCCTATTTTAAGCACAAAACGTTTTCCGTTAAAGGCGTTTATGTACGGTATTGCTTCACGCAGTCCCTGTCCGGTAAAATTGTGCTTCTTAACAAGTATCCTTGCCGTTTTTAGCAGTGTAAGCTGCGGCATAGTTTTTCTCCTTTTTTCTATCTTTTATCAAAATCGTTAAAAGTAGTCTATCATTTTAGTGGATTGGGTTTCAATAAAAAGCGCTCGGAGAGTTTATATTGACTATTTCGTCATACAGGGTTAGAATATAATTAACGGTCATACAAGAGGAGGTGTATAGAGATGATGTTAAAAAAAGTCGTAGTTGTTACGGCTACAGCGCTGTTGTTTGCTGTGTTATTTAGCACATTGCTTGAGGCATTTCCACCGCCGTATCCACCTTTTGGCGCACCTCCACCGTATCCACCCTTTGGCCCACCACCGCCGCGTTACATGGCTCCGTATCCTTATCCATTACCGCCAGCTCCCCCTCCAGCATATTATCCAGTGCACAGGCGCAGGCATGTTTATGTAGTGCCAAGCGTGTTACTACCGGTACCTGTCGTGCAAGCACCGCCACCGGTTGCTGTTGAGGCTACTGTGTGGGTTCCGTGGTTTCCTGTACCTTTATGGGTTGTACCCAACTCAGGAAATCCCCCGCGTCCGTGGGAACCGGTGCCAAGATGAGCTTTACTTAAACGGCCACTTATGATGGATGCCTCTGTTGTGATAACAGGTTGCGGTGTTACTTGTTCCTTAGGTAACACCGCCCATGATTTATATAGCGCCCTTATAGACGGAAAGTCCGGAGTTCGTAAAACCTGCGGATATGACTCCCAGGGGCTAAGCGGGATCCCTTGTGCTCAGGCACAGTGCCTTGATGCCCAGTCTGTTGGAATTTCACCAAAGCACTCAAGAATTATGAACACTCACTCGTATCTGCTTATGGAAAGCTCAAGTGCAGCGTATAAATCAGCTGGGTTTAGTGAGAAGTTATATCCTTCTGGCCGGATTGGTTTTTTTGCGGGGCTTGGAATGGTTGACTATGAGATATCAGACCTCCTGCCTGCTGTTTTAAAATCATGTCAAAACGAGTTTAATTATGACACTTTTTTTACTAAAGGCTACAGAGAGATTTACCCGCTTTGGCCCCTTGCCATGCTTAACAACATTGCCTTTTGCCAGGGCTCAATTGTGCTTGGGTTAAAAGGAGACAACACCGTGTTTTCACCTCATGGGGAGTCGGCTGTGTATGCCGTAACCGAGGCTGTGTCCTCTGTGCTTAACGGTAAATCGGCTGCCGTTATAGCTGGCGGTGTGTCAGAGAAGGTTAATCCGCAAAGTATAATCAGAGGCCGTGTGTTTGAGATTATTTCAAAAGACAACTCTGATGACGCACTGCGCCCATTTTCCCAAAACAGAACCGGCACTATTTTAGGTGAGGCAGGGGCATTTATTGCTCTTGAGCCATACTCCTTAGCCAAAGAGCGCAGCATATCTTTTGTCTCATCAATAACCGGATGGGGTTTTGCCTTTGATTATAATGATAACGGGGTTGCGTCTTTTCCAACAAAAGAGGCCATATCCCACTCTATGGAGACGGCTCTTACGCATAGTGGCATAACCCCCTCAGATGTTGACGTAGTTATCGCTCACGCCGATGGCACACACTCAGACACTAACGAGATTGAGGCTATTAATGCACTATTTTCGCACTCTGAAAAAACACTTGTCACGGCAACTACCGGAGCTATCGGCAATGCCTTTGCCGCTGCAGCCCCTGTCAACATAATACTGGCTGATTGTATGATTAAACACGGGACTGTTCCTCCCTCGATTAACTCAACCCCAGTTGACGAGAGGATTAAGTTTAACTTTGTAACCGGTGAACCAATTACCGCTAAAATCAATACCGTCCTCATAAACTCCCTGAGTTACGAGGGGCATGCCTCATCAATTGTTGTGCAAAGGTGCGCATGAGATTCTTATACTATGACAGGGTGTTAAACATTGAAAAGGGTAAGGAAATAACCGGAGTGAAAACTTTTTCGCTTTCCGAGGAGTTTTTCCGGGGACATTTTTCTAAAAGGGCAGTGATACCAGGAGTTATCTTTGTTGAGGCAATGGCTCAGCTTTTAGGTTGGCTGATTATATATTCAAATGATTTTAACCTTTCAGCCATAATGACCCTTGTAGAGGGCGCTAAGTTGCCGGTAAATGTCCGCCCAGGGATTAGTGTTGTGATACGGGGAACTATCGTCTCCGGCTCCAAAAATGATACCATGGGACATGCCCAGGTTTTTCATGAAGGTAATGAAATCGCCCGCATAGACAGGATTCTCTTTAGCCATTTCCATAAGACTGACAAAAACGAGCTGATAAAACGGTTTTGCTACTACAGCGGGTTTAATACCGATGAGATTAAGAAGATGTCTGTAATATAAAGCTTTATTACCATATAAATATTTTATCACTTGCCCTTTTAACTGAAATATACTATATTATACCCTGAAAAGGAGTTATCAGTACAAACGTGATAGAAAGCGAGGGACTAAAATTGCACTACTTTGACTACAAAAATAACCGGTTGCATGCTGAGGACGTGGCGCTGGAGACGTTGGCTGAGACTTACGGCACTCCCCTCTACGTCTATAGCCACAAAACACTATTAAGACATTTTAAGGCATATGATACGTCTTTTAAGGATTTTCCTCATATAATCTGTTTTGCAATTAAGGCTAACTCTAATGCTGCAATTCTTAAGTTATTTGCCAACGAAGGGGGCGGGGCGGATGTTGTCTCAGGGGGAGAGCTCTACAGGGCAAAAGCCGCAGGAGTTTCCTCAGAGAAAATCGTCTATGCCGGAGTGGGTAAGAAAGAGGACGAAATCGCTTACGCACTAAACGAAAATATTCTGATGTTTAATGTGGAATCGGAGCAGGAGCTTGCCACTATTGACAGGGTTGCCTCAAATCTGGGAAAACGCGCTCGGGTAGCACTCAGAATTAATCCTGATATTAACCCCCAGACGCACCCATATATTTCAACCGGATTAAAGAAAAATAAATTTGGTATTCCATATGAAGGGGCACTTGAGTTTTACAAACAAGCGTCAAAACTTAAAAACATAGAGGTAGTGGGAATTCACGAACATATCGGTTCACAGATTATCAACATAACTCCGTTTCTTGATGCTCTTAACCGTATTGTAGCTCTTATAGATCAACTTAAAGCTGTGGGAATTGGCATTAAGTACCTCGATATTGGTGGCGGGCTCGGCATTCAGTATCTGGATGAGGTGCCGCCACATCCTGAGGAGCTTGCCAAAAAACTTATACCGATAGTGTCAGGGCGTGATATTACAATCATTATGGAACCGGGACGTACGCTGGTAGGAAACGCAGGGATTTTGCTGGCAAAAGTATTATACATAAAAAAAGGCTCGGACAGAGATTTTATAATCGTGGACTCCGGTATGAATGACCTCATGCGGCCTGCCATGTACGGCGCTTATCACCAGATTATGCCGGTTAAAAAAACAAAGAGAAACAAAGTGTTTGCCGATATTGTTGGCCCCATATGCGAATCCAGTGATTTTGTCGGTAAAGACAGAGAAATCCAAAGTTTTGAGCCCGGTGAGCTTGCCGCCGTTATGAGTGCCGGAGCCTATGGCTCCTCTATGAGCTCTAACTATAACAGCAGACCGCGCGCTGCCGAGGTGCTTGTAAGCGGCTCTGAACACTACCTTATTCGCCAAAGAGAAAACTACGAAGACCTTGTCCGTAACGAGAAAATCCCGGACTTTTTGAAATAACACACGGTGTATAACTCATGAAAGTTAAATTTACTAAAATGCACGGACTCGGAAATGATTTCGTGCTATTTGATTTGATAAATAACAAAGAGCTTATGTCCATAACAGCCCTGCAATGGAGCGACTTATCGAGGAAACTCTGCGACAGGCGGTTTGGCATAGGAGCTGATCAGATGCTGTTACTCTCTGAAGCTGACAACACTGACTTTTCTATGCGGATTTTTAATTGCGACGGATCAGAGATTGAAATGTGCGGAAACGGCATCAGATGTTTTGCTAAGTATGTATGGGATTCCGGCCTGTCAGAGAAAGAAACACTAAGCATTGAAACTCTTGCTGGAATTATTAAACCTAAAAAAGCTGGGATCATGGTCAGTGTTGATATGGGAATGCCAGAATTTGAAGGCAGGAAAATTCCTGTTGATATGGATGGTAAAGTTATTGACCACTCGCTTGATGTTGAAGGCTCTGTGTTTACAATAAACTGTGTATCTATGGGTAATCAGCACGCAGTTATTTTTGTTGATAATACAGAGTCTTATCCGGTTGAGAGAGACGGAAGGTTATTAGAGACTAACAAGTTTTTCCCTAAAAGAACCAATGTTGAATTTATACAGGTTCTACGCAGGGATGAAATAAAAATGCGGGTGTGGGAACGTGGAGCCGGTGAGACGCTTGCCTGTGGCACTGGGGCATGTGCTTCAGTTGCGGCTTCTGCGTATAAAGGATTAACTGACAAGAAAGTGCTTGTACATCTCAGAGGTGGTGAGTTGGACATAACGTGGGATGAAGTTAGCGGTCATATCTTTATGACAGGCCCCGCAGTTACCGTATTTACCGGTGAAATTAATATTGAAATATAATAACAGGAGGATAATATAATGTTTACAGGCTCAATCGTAGCTATAGTAACGCCTTTTAAAAACGGCAAATTTGATGAAAAAGCTTATGGCGATTTAATCCAGTGGCATATAAAAGAAGGTACATCTGCTATTGTTCCATGTGGGACAACCGGAGAGTCCGCCACCCTTGAATATGACGAGCACTACAGGGTCATACAGGTGGCAATTGAGGCGGCTAATAAAAAAGTCCCCATAATTGCCGGCACAGGTGCTAACGCCACAGAAGAGACAATTAAGATGACAAAAGAAGCTCAAAAGCTCGGCGCAAACGCCTCTCTACTTGTTTGCCCATACTACAATAAGCCCACTCAGGAGGGGTTATACCGCCACTACAAGGCAGTGGCTGAGGCCGTTGATATTCCCATAGTGTTATATAACGTTCCAGGCAGAACCGCACTAAACATGCTGCCTCAGACTGTGGCACGGCTTGCTGAAATCAAAAACATCGTTGCTATTAAAGAAGCAACAGGCGACATGAAACAGGTGAGCGAGGTGATACGCCTGTGTGGAGATAAGATAGCCGTAATATCCGGTGATGACTTTACTACTTTTCCACTAATGATGCTTGGCGGTAAGGGAGTCATATCAGTTACAGCTAATGTTATGCCAAAAGCTGTGGCAGATATGTGTGCGTTAACGGCAAGTGGCAAAATTGATGAGGCACGTGCCATTCACTACAAACTCGATATTCTTAATGCCGCCATGTTTATTGAAACAAATCCCATACCGGTTAAAACAGCTCTTGCTCTGATGGGCAAAATTCAGGAGGAGTTCAGGCTTCCGCTCTGTGAGATGTCTAAACCAAACAGGGATAAACTGAAAGAGATTCTATCCTCTTACAAATTAATTTAATACCAAGTAGAGACTGTTGCAAAAATAATATAATTGCTTACAAAGTTAATTTTATAGACGGTTTTCTGCCAATTAAAATATTTGGGAAAGGACTGGATTCCCGCTCGGAGGCGGGAATGACAAGAGAAGAGAGGCGGGAATGACAAAGGTGGATATGATTTTCTCTTTCTGTCATTCCTTTTTCTCTTGTCATTCCTGCGAAGGCAGGAATCTAGTTTTTTGTTAGTGGTGGTAACTATAAAAACATTTTGAGAATTTTGCAACGGTCTCTACTTAGTATTACTGGTATCAAGGCTTATTCCTAATTCTTTAGCCAGCTTTATAGTCTCCTCTTTTGCCTTAACAAAGTCAAGCTCCTCCACGTACTTTTTTACCAGCTTTATTTGTCGTCTGCTTACAGCTCCCTGAAGTTGTAGCATTACAGGTTCTACAATCTCCGGGTTGTATGCCTCAAAAGATTTCAATAATCTAAAGATAATCTCTTTTACTGCCGGAATATCCAATTCGCCATATTTTTCCGCTGCCGGCTCCTCAACCAGCTGTCCTATACTGTGTATAGAATCAGTAACTTTCACAAGCAGCTCTCTAAGCTGGGCGATTTGCCTCATGGCTTCACTTATATTTCGCTCTTTCAACAACTGCGACAGTTCCCTGACTACAGGATACACATCCGTAAGCGATAGTATTCCTGTCAGACCGGTTAGGGAGTGTACAATGGTATAGGCAGCTTCAATCTCATCATTTTCCATTAACGACACTATTTTTTCCGCTGCATCGCCATACTTTTCGGAAAACCCGACCAGTGCTTTCTGATAAGTCTTAACGTCTTTCCAGACACTTATTCCCTTATTCATATCTATGCCGTCAACTGACGGTAATTGTAAGTCTGTCTCTGGCCCGCTGTAAGGTTCGGTGTAAACCTCTCCAACTCCCTCCGGCACAACTGTTTCCATTATTGACAGTAGTTTCTCTATGTCTATGGGTTTATCAACCACAGCATCCATGCCTTTTGAGATGTATGATGCCTTTTCCTCAGCCATCACGCCGGCACTCAGGGCGATAATCGTAGTACTCCTGTCCTCGGATGACTGCATCTGCCGGATTATACGGGCTGCTTCAAAGCCGTCCATCACAGGCATCTGAATATCCATAAGAATAAGGTCAGGCGTCTTATGTTTAAAACACTCCACGGCCTCAAGTCCGTTGCGGGCTGCAATAACCGTGTGTCCATATTGCTGAAGGCGTATTTGTAATAAAATAATGTTTTCCTCAATGTCATCCGCTATAAGTACTTTAAATCTGCGTTTTGAACGCTGCTCGATGTGGTCATCAGTGGTATGCTTTGGGGGTGCAGAAGATTTTTTCATTTTGACGGTAAAGTAAAAAGTGCTCCCAACTCCAGAGTCACTCTCCACCCAGATTCGTCCTTTCATAAGGTTTACAAGTTCTCTGCTTATAGTAAGCCCAAGACCTGAACCGCCATACTTTCTGGTTGTAGAGCTATCGGCCTGAGTAAATCTCTCAAATATCACTTCTTTTCTGTCAGCGGCAATTCCAATTCCTGTGTCTTTAACTGAAAAGATGAGATTTACGTAGCCATCGTCATCTTGCCCATCTAAAAGACTTAGAGTAACGTCAATTCCGCCCTCAGTTGTGTATTTTACGGCATTACCCGTCAAGTTGATAATTACCTGCCTAAGCCTTGCCGGATCACCATTTAATAACCTCGGCACATCTGATGAAATGTTGTAACTAAGCGAAAGCCCCTTCTTTTTGGCAATCACTATAAACATATCACACGCATCCTCTATGACAGTTTTAACTGAGAAATCAACACTTTCGAGTTCCAATTTGCCGGATTCAATCTTCATAATGTCCAGTATCTCGTTAATTATGGTCAAGAGAGAATTGGCAGCGCCCTTTACTATCGAAAGATACTCCTTTTGTTTTTCCTCAGTGGACATCTCCGTAGCAAGGTCTGTCATCCCAATTATGGTGTTCATAGGTGTTCTGATTTCGTGGCTCATGTTTGCCATAAAGTCACTTTTGGCACTGTTTGCCTTCTCAGCCTCCTCTTTACTAACACTTAAATCCCTAAACATAAGATCAAAAGGTCTGTTCATTCCAGTTACGATTATAGCCCTGTAGATAAGATAGTAGGATATAACTTTTGAAAAGTGTCCCAGCATATTTATAAAATCGTATAAACCAACATAAGAAGTAAAACAAAGCTCCGTTAGTATTGTAAACGCAATGGAGCCTGCTAACTGCCTCAAGACGTCTTTATAGAAAAATCTCTTGTTTTTAATCAACAGCCACATAGAAACCATTAAAATAAGGCAAATGATGTACTCGCTGATTTTCTTAAACGGTGTAAGCCCAAGCCCGTCCACATAACAAGCAGGAAAGTTATGCCATATAAAAATTGAAGCAAATATTAATAAAGTTACTGCGCTGTAAATTGTAAATATCAAATTTTTTCTAATTTTTTCTTTAAATAAAAAAAACGGAGCAGCTAAAAAAGAAATTCCCTCCACATATTGTGCAGCAACCCATAGTTCTGTTGCTACTCCCATGCTCTGAGTATCTATTATGTTCATGCCCTTATACGTAAGCGTATGGAGAGAGTCAAGAATACCCAGAAAAAGATATGTTATTCCAATGAAAAACAGATAATTATTTTTCATATAACGGCGGGTATTGTAAGAAAGAGTAAAGATACTAAAAGCTATGACAATACTAAAAAGCTCAGTAAACGTATGAAACACCAGATAGCCAAACAAGCTGCTCAGATACAAGGCTGAAAGTATTAGTCCCCATAAGGATATACCTCTCAGCAGATTTGAAAAAACAGTCATTTTTACAGTTTTATTGTAGCATAAGTATCAGAAATACTTGAGTTGCAACTTAAAAATCATAAAACCTTGCCATTTCTTTGACGCTAAGCTGTCCGGGAGCGGTGGATGTTTCTATTGAGGCAAACGTAAAAAGACTGCCTATTAAGGGAAAAAAAACACGTGAGGCCATACCAATCTTTCCCATAGCTATACACACTATGCCTGACTCCCTGTGTTTTATTGTGAAATCGGCAAGAAGCGCAACATCATCAGTTGTGTTTGCCATAAGCGCTATCTTAGTTATATCAGCGCCTGAAGTTACTGATTTTTGAAGCATAGACTCAAGCACATCCAAAGGCGGCGTCTTTGTAAAATCATGAAAAGAGGCTATCAGAGGGATTTCTCTTTGGTTAGCTGTCTTTAAAACATCTTGAAAAATGCTTGAGTTTAACTCTACGTCAACTGCGTCTGCACATATGGCAGCCACAGAAAATATCTCAATTCGCCTCGTGTCACTGATTTTAACAGCACCTCCCTCCTCAAACGCACGGCAGGTAGCTATAACAGGGAGATTAAATTTACTCTTTGCTTCGATAACTGCAGCCACAATATAATTTTCTGATAAATCCGAAAACATATCTATTCTAAGCTCTATCACAGAGGCTGGTCTTACGTCTGTTATGCTCTTTATGCCGTTATCCGTAAGAGGCACAACAATAACCGGCTTCTCAGCCAGTCTAAGATTCCCTATTTTTTTCAAATCTTTTAATCTGCTCATGTATTTTGCGGGTAGCATCTCGCATTGAAACCTCGTAGGGGCAGGCCCCTGTGCCTGCCCAATTATCTGGGCGCACACAGGGGTGCGCCCCTACACATAAATAATCACTGCGTTATGAAACTTTTTTCTCAATAGCTGTAAGTAACGAAATTATTTCCTGGCTCATTGGTCCAATGTGGGCAAACTGCTCCTCGGCGGCAGATGCGTTGCCGGAGTTCTTAGATCGTACAATATCTTTAACTAACGAATGGAGTTCTTCATGGATTTTTTCAAGTTTCATCATCTCAGGTAAGTGGCCAAAAGAGGAAATCCCTTTAGAGTACAGCCACTTACCAAGATCACAGTCTTTATGCGAAACTGCCTGTGACTCGGTGAGGCTTTCTTTGCCATCGAGGAAATCTCTTAGCTTGCTTTTCCACGCAAGGTGTTTGCTTCTGGCGTTGGAAAAGTCAAACGATACTTTTACAATACTGTGGTCATCATGATGAGTCAATTGTATTGATCTGGCTGGTCTGGCTAAAGTTTTCCTTTCAAAAGCAATGCGTGGTGGTGGCGTATGTTTTGTTTCTGGCTTTCTGACTGAACCTGAATAGCCTGTATCACCGGTTTTAAAGAATGATATGGCGTTTTGTAGTTGCTCTGCCTGAGACGAAAGCTCCTCGGAGGTTGACGCCATCTCCTCTGAAGCAGAAGCGTTTTGTTGAATTATCTGGTCAAGTTGTGATATTGCCTTATTTATCTGTTCTGCTCCTATGTTTTGTTCATTACTGGCAGCGCTTATCTCTTGTACCAGCTCGGCGGTCCTTTGAATATCCGGCACTAACTGCTTAAGCATAGCGCCTGCTTTCTCTGACACCTGAACAGTCGTTGTTGACAGGGTGCTTATTTCACCTGCGGCTTTTTGGCTTCTTTCCGCAAGTTTTCTCACCTCTGAGGCTACCACTGCAAAGCCCTTTCCATGTTCTCCGGCTCGTGCTGCCTCAATTGCCGCATTAAGTGCTAACAAATTCGTTTGACGCGCAATTTCCTCTATAATAGATATTTTACTTGCAATCTCTCTCATAGCAAC